>NZ_JBJHPC010000368.1:0-7324 GCF_045257485.1 Streptomyces sp. YS-3
GCGGCTGGGTGGTGGGTTGCCCGCGCAGTTCCCCGCGCCCCTGGTTGGCCCGGTGCTTGTCTGCGGGTGCGCTGTGGCTGGTCGCGCAGTTCCCCGCGCCCCTTGAGGCACCTCCGGCTGCTGCAACTCCCGGGTTCACCCCGGCCCCCTCAGGGGCGCGGCTGGGTGGTGGGTTGCCCGCGCAGTTCCCCGCGCCCCTGGTTGGCCCGGTGCTTGTCTGCGGGTGCGCTGTGGCTGGTCGCGCAGTTCCCCGCGCCCCTTGAGGCACCTCCGGCTGCTGCAACTCCCGGGTTCACCCCGGCCCCCTCAGGGGCGCGGGGAACTGCGCGACCAGCCACCCACGACCCGCGGCCGACCGCACACCCCGACCACCCTCAGACCTTCTTCGCCCCACCCTCGCCGGAGGCGGCGGCGGACGAGGCGGAGGGGGCAGCGGCGGCGGCCGGATCCGGGGCCTGCCCCGACTCGGACGCCCCCTCCTCGAAGTCCACCTTCCCCATGTGCCGGTTCATCGACTTCATCAGCAGCCACACCCCCACGGCCAGCGCCGCGAAGACGACGAAGCCGAGGACGCCGGGCGTCACCTTGTCGTTGTCGATGTCCTTGGCCAGCGGGACCAAGTGCGTCAGTGCCAGGCTTGCGCTCATATCAGGCATTCTCGCGTACGCCCGCGAAGAGGTCGTCCTCGGGGAGGGAAGTGTCCACGAGCGACTTCGCCAGCTCGTACTCCTCCGTCGGCCAGACCTCCTTCTGGATGTCCATCGGGACCCGGAACCAGCCGCCGTCGGGGTCGATCTGCGTGGCGTGCGCGATCAGCGCCTTGTCGCGGATCTCGAAGAAGTCCGCGCACGGAACGTGCGTGGTCAGCGTGCGCTCGACGCGCTCGAACTCCTTCCAGCGCTCCAGCCACTCGGCGTACGGGGACTCCATGCCCCGGTCCAGCAGCGCGTGGTGCAGCGCCAGGGTGCGCGGCTTGTTGAAGCCCTGGTTGTAGTACAGCTTCCGCGGCTGGTAGGCCGGGCCGTACTCGTCCTCCGGGAACTTCTCCGTGTCGCCCGCCCCGTCGAACGCCACCATGGAGATCTTGTGGGTCATGATGTGGTCGGGGTGCGGATAGCCCCCGTTCTCGTCGTACGTGGTGATCACCTGCGGACGGAAGGCGCGGATCTTGCGGACCAGCTCGCCCGCCGCCCGGTCCACGTCCTCCAGGGCGAAACAGCCCTCCGGCAGCGGCGGCAGCGGGTCGCCCTCCGGCAGCCCCGAGTCGACGAAGCCCAGCCACTCCTGCTTGACCCCGAGGATCTCGCGGGCCTCGTCCATCTCCCGCTTGCGCACCTCGTGGATGTGCTCCTCGATGTACTTGTCGCCCTGGAGCTTGGGGTTGAGGATGGAGCCGCGCTCGCCTCCCGTGCAGGTCACCACCAGCACGTCCACCCCCTCGGACACGTACTTCGCCATGGTGGCCGCGCCCTTGCTCGACTCGTCGTCGGGGTGGGCGTGCACGGCCATCAGTCGCAGCTGCTCAGTCAAGACAAGATCCTCAGTGATTCGGCGCCCTGGGTGTCGCCCTCTGTGATCCGGCGCGATGGGCGGCTTCTATAGTGACCGAATCGGGGGGCGGAAAATTCCGGCACCCCCACCAGCAGGAGGACGACCATGGCCGCGGCTAGCCAACAGCTTCCCGAGGGGCGCTACGGGCGCACCGCGGACCAGCGCGCCGACCGCAAGCTCAAGATCATCGGCTCGGTCCTGGGCGTCGCGCTGCTCGGTGTGGTCGGCTGGATCGGCTACGACTACGTGGGCGGCCAGTCCGTCTCCGCCGAGGTGATCAAGTTCAAGGTGGTCTCCGCCAAGGCCGTCGAGGTCCACCTGGAAGTGCGCAAGGACAGCGGTGAGACCGGTGTCTGCACCCTGCGCGCGCTGGAGACCGGCGGCGACGAGGTGGGCCGCAAGGACGTGCGCTTCGAGCAGAAGAAGAGCCGGATCGACGAGCTGATCACCGTGCAGACCACCGAGCGGGCGACCGCGGTCGACCTGGTCGGCTGCAAGTCGGTCTGACCCGGACGCACGGCCCGGACGTCGCGCGCCGGACCGGGCGCTCCGGGCCACGCACGCGCCCCGGACCACGCGGGGCGGGGAGACGGCCGCACGGAGACGCCCGCTCGGGGCCGGACACTCGGACCGGCCGGCCGGTGTGCCCCGCCGGGCGACGCCGCCGTATCGTCCCCACTGACCTGCGCCGACGGTTTCCCCACGGTTTTCGTCCTCCCCCTACGCGCCCTGAATTGTTAGGCTCGTGGTTTCGCCCGCCCGAGAAGGCACATTCTTCTGGGTAGGGCGATGCGCTTGTATTCCCAGTACCGACGAGGAGCACCTGTGACCCAGACCAGCGACAACGTCACCTGGCTGACCCAGGAGGCGTACAACCAGCTCAGGGCCGAGCTGGAGTATCTGTCTGGTCCCGCGCGCACGGAGATCGCCGTAAAGATCGCGGCGGCCCGTGAGGAGGGTGACCTCCGGGAGAACGGCGGGTACCACGCGGCCAAGGAGGAGCAGGGCAAGATGGAGCTCCGGGTCCGCCAGCTGACCCAGCTCCTCGAACACGCCAAGGTCGGTGAGGCGCCCGCGGCGGACGGCGTGGTGGCCCCCGGCATGCTCGTCACCATCGCCTTCGACGGCGACGAGGACGACACCCTGGAGTTCCTGCTCGCCTCGCGCGAGTACGCGTCGACGGAGATCGAGACGTACTCGCCGCAGTCGCCGCTCGGCTCGGGCGTCAACGGCAAGAAGGTCGGCGAGGACGCCCAGTACGAACTGCCGAACGGCCGCAAGGCCTCGGTGAAGATCCTCGCGGCCACGCCGTACACGGGCTGAGCCCCGCCCCCGCACACGAGAAGCCCCCGTCGGCCCTTCCCAGGGCCGACGGGGGCTTCTTCGTACGCCTCAGGCGCCTCAGGCGGTGGCCGAGCGGTACTTGCGCACCGCCAGGGTCCGGAACACCACGATGATCAGCAGCGACCAGAGCAGCGAGGCGATCACCGGGTGCTGCATCGGCCAGGCGCCGGACGGCACCACGCCCGGGTTGCCGAAGAGGTCGCGGCAGGCCTGGACGGTGGCGCTGAACGGGTTCCACTCGGCGACGTGCCGCAGCCACGGCGTCATCCCGGAGGTGGCGACGAAGGCGTTGGACACGAAGGTCACCGGGAAGAGCCAGATCAGCCCGCCGGAGGTGGCCGCCTCCGGCGTACGCACCGAGAGGCCGATCAGGGCGCCGATCCACGAGAACGCGTACCCGAGCAGGAGCAGCAGCCCGAACGCGCCGAGCGCCTTGGGTACGCCGTGGTGGACGCGCCAGCCGACCAGCAGGCCGACGACCGCGAGCACCACGACGGTCAGCGCCGTCTGCACCAGGTCGGCCAGGGTGCGGCCGGTCAGGACCGCGCCGCGGGCCATGGGCAGCGACCGGAACCGGTCGATGAGCCCCTTGTGCATGTCGTCCGCGATGCCCGCACCGGCGCCGGCCGTGGCGAAGGTGACGGTCTGCGCGAAGATGCCCGCCATCAGGAACTCGCGGTACTGGCCGGGGTCGGTGGACCCGCCGATGTTGACCGAGCCGCCGAAGACGTAGCTGAACAGCACCACGAACATGATGGGCTGGATCAGACCGAAGATGATCATCTCCGGTATGCGCATCATCCGTATGAGGTTGCGCTTGGCGACGACCAGCGAGTCGGTGACCGACTGGACGACTCCGCCGCGCGGCTGCGGAGCGGTGAGGCGCGGGGTTTCGACGACGGCGGTCACTTGGCGTCCTCCTTCTCGTCCTCTTCCTTCTGTTCGGCCACGTGCCCGGTGAGGGAGATGAAGACGTCGTCGAGGGTCGGGCGGCGCAGCCCGATGTCGTCGATCTCCACTCCGCGGTTGTCGAGCTCCCGGATGACCTCGGCGAGCAGCTTGGCGCCGCCGGTGACCGGCACGGTGAGTTTGCGGGTGTGCGCGGCGACGGCGACCTCGCCCTTGCCGAACCCGGCGAGCACCGCGCGGGCGGGCTCGATCTCCTCCTGCTGGTGCACCACGACCTCGACGCGCTCGCCGCCGGTGCGGGCCTTCAGCTGGTCGGCGGTGCCGCGCTCGATGACCCGGCCGTGGTCGACCACGCAGATGTCGTGCGCGAGGTGGTCGGCCTCCTCCAGGTACTGCGTGGTGAGCAGCAGGGTGGTGCCACCGGCGACGAGTTCCTGGATGACCTCCCACAGTTCCTGGCGGTTGCGCGGGTCGAGGCCGGTGGTCGGCTCGTCCATGAACATCACGGGCGGTGAGACGACGAGGGCGGCGGCGAGGTCGAGGCGGCGGCGCATGCCGCCCGAGTACGTCTTGGCGGGGCGGTCGGCCGCGTCGGCGAGGTGGAACTTCTCCAGCAGCTCGCCCGCCCGCGCCTTCGCCTCCCTGGCCTTCATCTGGTAGAGCTGGCCGACCATTTGGAGGTTCTCGCGGCCGGTCAGGTACTCGTCGACGGCCGCGAACTGGCCGGACAGGCCGATCGCGCGGCGCACCTCGTTGGGATGCTTGAGCACGTCGATGCCCGCGACCGTGGCCCGGCCGCTGTCGGGCCGTAGCAGGGTGGTCAGGACGCGCACGGTGGTGGTCTTGCCGGCGCCGTTGGGGCCGAGCAGGCCCAGAACCGTGCCCTCGGGGACATCGATGTCCACGCCGTCCAGAGCCTTGACGTCGCCGAACGTCTTCACCAGGCCTTCGGCATAGATGGCGCCTGGCATGTGGGTACCCCCAGAGTTGGGTGTCGTTTCGTACACAAATCCTAGGATTGCCGGACAACTGGTGCCCGGTGGAGCTGTGGCGCGGGACAGACACTAACGCGATGTATCGCGTTTACTCAAGGGGTGCGACGGAGGTACGCCGGTGGTTCCGGCGCGAAGTCAGGAGATGACCCGGTACCCCTCCTCCCGCAGCGCCTCCCGCACCTCCAGGCAGTGCTCCGGCCCCTTCGTCTCCAGGTGCAACTCCACCTCCACCTCGGTGAGTCCGAGCCGCGGATCGGTCCGTACGTGGCTCACGTCGAGGACATTGGCGTCGGCCACCGACAGGGAGCCCAGCAGGGCCGCCAGCGCCCCCGGCCGGTCCGGCAGGCGCAGCCGCAGGCTCAGATACCGCCCGGCCGCCGCCATACCGTGCCGCAGGATGCGCTGGAGCAGCACGGGGTCCACGTTGCCGCCCGACAGCACCGCCACCACCGGCCCCCGGAACGCCCCCGGGTCGCTCAGCAGCGCCGCCACCGGGCTCGCCCCGGCCGGCTCCACGACCAGCTTCGCGCGCTCCATGCAGAGCAGCAGCGCGCTGGACAGCTCGTCCTCGGAGACCGTACGGATCTCGTCCACCAGCTCCTGGACCAGCGCGAACGGTACGTCCCCGGGCCGCCCCACCTTGATCCCGTCGGCCATCGTGGGCGCCGGGTCGATCGCCACCGGGTGCCCGGCCGCCAGCGAGGGCGGATACGCGGCCGAGGCCGCCGCCTGCACCCCGACCACCTTCACATCGGGGCGGATCGCCTTCACCGCGACCGCGATGCCCGCGGCGAGACCGCCGCCGCCGATCCCCACGACGATGGTGCGCACCTCCGGGCACTGCTCCAGGATCTCCAGGCCGACCGTGCCCTGGCCCGCGATGATGTCCGGGTGGTCGAAGGGGTGGATGAAGACCGCGCCCGTCTCGCGCGCGTAGGCCTCGGCCGCCGCCAGCGTCTCGTCGACGACCGTGCCGTGCAGGACGACCTCGGCGCCGTACTCCCGGGTCGCGGCGACCTTCGGCAGGGGCGCGCCGACCGGCATGAACACCGTGGAGCGCACGCCGAGGAGCGAGGAGGCCAGCGCCACGCCCTGGGCGTGGTTGCCCGCGCTCGCCGCCACCACGCCGGCCGCGCGCTCCTCGGGGCGCAGCCCCGCGATCCGTACGTAGGCGCCCCTGAGCTTGAAGGACCCGGTGCGCTGGAGGTTCTCGCACTTGAGGTGGACCGGGGCGCCGACCAGCCCCGTCAGGTGCCGTGACCCCTCCATGGCGGTCATTCTGGCGACCCCGGCGAGCATCTTCTGCGCGCCTCGCACATCGTCGAGGATCAGGGGATGCGAGGGGCCGGACGTACGGAAGCTCATGACCGCAAGTCTCGCAGCTCATGGGCCCGGCGGCCGGTGCGGACCGGATCGCCGCGGCAGTTGTCCACAGCTTTTCGCAGGGCCGGTACGCGTACCGGCCGGGCCGCGTACTCTGTCCCCCACCACACCGACCGCCGCACGAGAGAGCCCCGGCCATGCCCACTACTCAGGACATGACTTCCCATCTCGACCCAGGTCTCCTCGATGCCCTCCAGCACCAGGTGGCCATCTTCGCGCGCCGCGCGGAGCAGACCCGTCTCGGCGGCGTCGGCCAGGTCCGCAACTCGATGGACCGCGCGGCGTACCTGCTGCTCAACAGGCTTGACCAGGAAGGCCCGATGGGCGTCAAGGCGCTCGCCGCCGGCATGGGCATCGACTCCTCGACGGTCACCCGCCAGGTCGCCCCGCTCGTCGACACGGGCCTGGTGAAGCGGACCTCGCACCCGGAGGACGGCCGGGCGGTCGTGCTCCAGCTGTCGCCGCGCGGCCAGGCCCGCCTCGAAGAGGTCCGCTCCTCGCGCCGCGAGCTCATGGCGCAGGTGACCGACGGCTGGTCCGAGGCGGAACGGGAGTCCTTCTGCACCCTCCTGACCCGCTTCAACTCCGCTCTGTCGGCCCGCCAGTCGGCCGCCCAGGACCCGGCGGCGCCGACCTCTTGACCTGCCGCGCGCACGGGCTTCATATGAGGCCATGCGCGAGCGGCAGACGGAACGGCAGCGCCGCGGTGCCCGCGAGTTCGAGGCGTTCGTGGCGGGCGCGGGGGGCCGGCTGCTGCATGCCGCCACCCTGCTCACCGGCGAGCCCCCCGAGCACAACGAACGGGCCCGGCGCCTGCTGACCGCCGCTCTGGCGCGGACGTACGCGCACTGGGACCCCGAGCACGGCGAGGACCCGTACGACCGCACCCGCCGGGAGCTGGCGGCCCGCTTCGCCGGCTCCGCCTGGCGCCACCACCGCCACGGCGACCGCGACCGGGCGGTCGGCGTACTGGCGCGGCTCACTCCGCGGGAGCGGATCGTCCTGGTCCTGCGCCTGTACGAGGGCGTCGCCGAGGAGCAGGTGGCCGCGCTGATGGGCCTGCCGTGCGAGCGGGTCCGGGTGCTGTGCACGCGCGCGATCGCGACGATGCGCAGCGCGCCCGCGCAGCCCCGGCAGCCGCT
>NZ_JBJHPC010000369.1:0-7314 GCF_045257485.1 Streptomyces sp. YS-3
GTGGGGCGCGGTCGCGGGGTGGGTCGTATGACACCCGCCGTGTCGTCCCCCTCTCCTGGGCAGCCGCGCCGCCGCGCACCGCAGGAGCTGCGCAGCCACCAGTGGTACGGCACCGACGGTCTGCGCTCCTTCAGCCACCGTGCCCGCACCCGTCAGCTCGGCTATCTGCCCGAGGAGCACCTGGGCAAGCCGGTCATCGCGATCCTCAACACGTGGTCCGACATCAACCCCTGCCACGTCCATCTGCGCGAGCGCGCGCAGGCCGTGAAGCGCGGGGTGTGGCAGGCCGGGGGCTTCCCGCTGGAGTTTCCCGTCTCCACCCTCTCCGAGACGTTCCAGAAGCCCACCCCGATGCTGTACCGCAACCTCCTCGCCATGGAGACCGAGGAGCTGCTGCGCTCGTATCCGGTGGACGGGGCGGTGCTGATGGGCGGCTGCGACAAGTCGACGCCCGCGCTGCTGATGGGGGCGATCTCCGTCGACCTGCCCGCGGTGTTCGTGCCGGCCGGGCCGATGCTGCCCGGGCACTGGCGCGGCGAAGTCCTCGGCTCCGGTACGGACATGTGGAAGTACTGGGACGACAAGCGGGCCGGGCTGATCGGCGACTGTGAGCTGGCGGGCCTGGAGAACGGTCTGGCCCGCTCCCCCGGCCACTGCATGACGATGGGCACCGCCTCCACGCTCACCGCGGCGGCCGAGGCCCTGGGGGTGACGGTTCCCGGCGCCTCCTCCATTCCCGCCGTCGCCTCCGAGCACGACCGTATGGCAGCCGCCTCGGGGCTGCGGATCGTCCAACTGGTCCACGAGGACCGTCGGTTGTCGACGATCGTCGGTGAAGACGCCTTCCTGGACGCCGTGACCACGGTCCTCGCGCTGGGCGGCTCCACCAACGCCGTCATCCACCTGATCGCGATGGCCCGGCGGGCGGGTGTCGAGCTGACCCTCGACGACTTCGACCGCATCGCGCGGACCGTTCCGGTGCTCGCCAACGTACGGCCGGGCGGCGACACCTACCTCATGGAGGACTTTCACTTCGCGGGCGGTCTGCCCGCGCTGCTCTCCAGGATCACCGACCTGCTGCATCTGGACCGGCCGACCGTCGCGTATGACACCCTGCGCGAACAGCTCGCCACCGCCGAGGTCCACCACGACGACGTCATCCGGCCCCGCACCGACCCGGTCGCGGCCGAGGGCGGGCTCGCGGTGCTGCGCGGCAACCTGTGTCCGGACGGCGCCGTCATCAAACACATCGCCTGCGAGCAGCGCCTGCTCAAACACACCGGCCCGGCGGTCGTCTTCGACGACTACCGCGAGCTCCAGCGCACCATCAACGACCCGTCGCTCGGCATCACGGCCGACAGTGTCCTGGTCCTGCGCGGCGCCGGACCCAAGGGCGGCCCCGGTATGCCCGAGTACGGGATGCTGCCGATCCCCGACCATCTGCTCAGGCAGGGAGTGCGGGACATGGTGCGGATCTCGGACGCCCGGATGAGCGGCACCTCGTACGGGGCGTGCGTCCTGCACATCGCGCCCGAGTCGTACGTGGGCGGTCCGCTCGCCCTCGTCCGCACCGGCGACCTCATCACCCTCGATGTCGCGGCCCGCAGCCTCCACCTCGATGTGCCGGACGAGGAGCTGGGCCGCCGACGCGCCGCGTGGACGCCGCCGCCCGCCCGGTTCGAGCGGGGATACGGGGCGCTGTACACCGAGCAGATCACCCAGGCGGACACCGGCTGTGACTTCGCCTTCCTCGCCCGGCCCGGCTCGGTGCCGGATCCGTACGCCGGCTGACCCGAGCACCACCCCTTACTCCAGTCCGCGCACCCCTCCTACTTGTTCGGCATTTCGAACATCGTGCGGCAAGCGCTTTCCCGCACACGCCCCGAACGGAGACCCGTCATGGCCCAAGCCGCCACCGCCGTGGCCGAGCCACCACCGAAGCGCTCCGGCACGCCGCGCCGCACCGGAGCCACCCCGCGCACCCTGCCCTATCTGCTCATCGCGCCGGCCGCGCTGCTGATGCTGGGCTTCATCGCTTACCCCGTGCTCAGCGTCTTCTACTACAGCCTGCGGAACTTCAACCCCTCCAAGCCCTGGCGCAACGGTTTCGCGGGATTCGACAACTTCACCAAGGCGTTCACCGACGACCCCGAGTTCTGGCACACGCTCGGGTTCAGCCTCCAGTGGGTGGTCGTCCAGGTGGTGCTGCAACTGCTGCTGGGGCTGGGACTCGCGCTGATCGTCAACCAGACGTTCGTGGGCCGCGCGCTCTCCCGCGCCCTCGTCTTCTCCCCGTGGGCGGTCTCGGGGGTGCTCACCTCGTCCATCTGGATGCTCATCTACAACTCCCAGACGGGCATCACCCGTTACCTCGCGGACGCGGGCGTCGGCACGTACGGCACATCGTGGCTCTCCGACACGGACACCGTCTTCCCGGCCGTCGTCACCGCCGAACTCTGGCGCGGGGTGCCGTTCTTCGCCATCCTCATCCTCGCCGACCTCCAGTCCGTGTCGAAGGACCTGTACGAGGCCGCCGAGGTGGACGGCGCCGGCCGGCTGCGCCAGTTCCTCCACATCACCCTGCCGCACCTCAAGGACGCCATCATCCTCTCCACGCTGCTGCGGGCGGTGTGGGAGTTCAACAACGTGGACCTCCTCTACACGCTCACCGGCGGCGGCCCGGCGGGCGAGACCACCACCCTGCCGCTGCGTATCGCCTCGATCGCCGTCGACTCACACGACTTCGGCTACGCGTCCGCCCTGACCTCCATCGCCTTCGTCATTCTCCTGTTCTTCTCGATGGTCTATCTGCGGCTCAGCAAGTTCGGAGGGCAGGAGAAGTGATCACCGAAGAGGCCGGGACGCGGACCACCGCCACGGTCCCGGCCCGTATGCCCGTCCGGCGCCAGGACGCCGGGCCGTCGAAGCGGCGCGCGTGGGACGAGGTGCCCCGCTGGCAGATCTACCTTCCGCTGGGCCTCTACCTCCTGTTCACCCTCGTTCCCTTCTACTGGATGCTGCTCTTCGCGTTCCGCCCCACCGGCTCCACCTCGCTCACGCCGTGGCCGCTCACACTGGACCACTTCGACAAGGTGTGGAACGAGCGCAGCTTCGCGCTCTTCTTCAAGAACAGTCTGATCGTCGGCCTCGTGTCGATGCTGCTGACGACGGTCGTCGCGCTCGCCGGCGGCTACGCCCTCGCCCGCTTCGACTTCACGGTCAAGCGCGGATTCATGCTGATGCTGCTGTGCTCGCAGTTCATTCCGGGCGCGCTGATGCTGGTGCCGCTGTTCCAGATCTTCGCCGATCTACGGATGATCAACTCGCTGGGCAGTGTCATCATTGCCGAGGCCGTCTTCCAGCTCCCCCTTTCCATGATCCTGATCAGCGGGTTCATCAAGAACGTGCCGTACTCGCTGGAGGAAGCCGCCTGGGTCGACGGCTGCGGACGCTTCCGTGCCTTCTGCGCGGTGGTCCTGCCGCTGCTGCGCCCGGGTCTGATAGCCGTCGGCTCCTTCGCGTTCGTCCACAGCTGGAACCACTTCCTCTTCGCGCTGATGTTCCTCAGCAACCAGGACAAGCAGACGATCCCGGTCGGCCTCGCCACCTTGATGGGCGCCGACAGCGTCGACCTCGGGGCCCTCGCCGCGGGCGGTGTCATCTCGGCCCTCCCGGTCGTCCTGGTCTTCGCCTTCATCCAGAAGTGGCTGGTCACCGGGTTCAGCGCAGGGGCGGTGAAGGGATGAGCCCCCGCCGTGAACCCGTCCCCGTCGTCCTCGCCGGTGCGCGCGGCCACGGACGCCGGCATCTGGAGAACATCGGCCGACTCGCCCGCCTCGGCCGGGTCCGTCTCGCCGGAATCTGCGAACTCATCCCCCTGACCCCAGCGGAACTCGACGGCTTCACAGCCCCCGAGCAGTCCGGCGACCTCGGGGCCCTGCTGGCCTCCACCGGTGCCCGCATCGCCCTCGTCAGCACCCCGATCCAGACCCACACCGACCTGGCACTCACCGCCGCCCGGCACGGCGCACACCTGCTCCTGGAGAAACCGCCCGCCCCCTCGTACGCACAGTTCCAGCGGATCACCGACGCCGTCGCCACGGCGCACACCGCCGCGCAGATCGGCTTCCAGTCGCTCGGCTCCCACGCCATCGGCGCGATACGCGACCTGATCGCGGACGGCGCGATCGGCGACCTCCTGGGCATCGGCGCGGCGGGGGCGTGGGCGCGCGACGAGGCGTACTTCCGCCGGGCGCCCTGGGCCGGGCACCGGCGCCTGAACGGCACCGACGTCGTCGACGGCGTCCTGACCAACCCCCTGGCACACGCCGTCGCAACCGCGCTCGCCCTGGACGGCTCGACCCGGGCCGAGGACATCGCCGCCATCCGCACGGAGTTGTTCCACGCCCATGACATCGAGGCCGACGACACCTCGTACGTGGACATCACCACCACATCGGGGCGCCGGGTCACGGTCGCCGCGACCCTGTGCGCCGAGCGTCCCGGCGAGCCGTACGTCGTCGCGCACGGCAGCCGGGGCCGCATCACCTTCTGGTACAAGCAGGACCGCGTCCTGGTGCAACGCGCCGGGCACGGCCCCGTGGAGTCGTTCCACGGCCGCACCGACCTCCTCGACAACCTCCTCGACCACCTGGAGGACCGCGCCGGGCTCCTGGTCCCGCCGGAGTCGACGGCCGCCTTCATGAAGGTGGTCGAAACGGTACGCACGGCGCCCGATCCGGCGCCGATGCCGCCCGGGGCGTGGAGCAGCGCGACGGACGAGGCGGGGGCCGTACGCCGTGTCGTGCACGGCATCGACGATCTGGTCGCCGCCTCCGCCGGCACGCTCAAGGGCTACAGCGCGCTCGGCGCGCCCTGGGCGACCACCTCGGCGGCGGACGCGGCCGGCCGGGCGGGCGCCGGGAGCGGGGTGAACGCGTCATGAGTTCCCGCACTTCTGCCGAGGCGCCTTCCTCTCCCTGGCCGGTCCTGAGCGTTTCCGGACGCCCCGTCGCACGCTACGGCTTCTCCCCGACGAGCGACCCGCGCATGTCACCGCGCCCCTTCCTCCACCCGGTCACCACCCTCGCGGGTACGCCCGTCACCGAGTACCGGCCCGCCGACCACCGGCACCACGTCGGTGTCTCGGTCGCCGTGCCGGACGTGGAGGGGCACAACTTCTGGGGCGGGCGTACCTTCGTCCGCGGCCAAGGACCCACCGAGCTCGACAACCACGGCATCCAGCGCCACGAGGGCTTCGTGACGTGCGGCCCCGAGGGCTTCGTCGAGGAGCTGGTGTGGCGGGCGGGCGAGCGCGATCTGCTGCGCGAGCGCCGCACGGTCTCGGTGGCCGCCCTCTCCCCCGACGCGTGGGCGCTGGACCTCACGTTCCGCCTCATCAACCCCTCCCCGGCCGCCGTCACTTTCGGCAGCCCGGCGACCAACGGCCGCCCCGGCGCCGCCTACGGAGGTTTCTTCTGGCGCGCCCCCAAGGCGCGGTCGGCCCCGGAGGTGTTCACGTCCACCTCCACCGGCGAGGCCGCCGCGCACGGCCGGTGCGCCGAGTGGCTGGCGCTCGCGGGCGAGGACTGGACACTGGTCTTCGCGGGAGGCACCGCCGAGACCCTGCGCGACCCCTGGTTCGTCCGTGCGGCCGAGTACCCGGGCGTCGGCTCGTCCCTCGCCGCGTCCCGGCGGCTCGCCCTCGCACCCGGTGCGTCGCTGGTACGCCGGGTGGTCACCGTCGTCGCGGACGGGCGGCTGCGTCCGGATGAGGCCCGGTCCCTGGTCACCGGGGCGGTGCACGGATGACTTCCCCCGAGACGACCTATCGCAACCCGGTCCTCGGCGCCGACTGGTCGGACCCCGATGTCGTCCGTGTCGGCGACGACTTCTATCTGACCGCCTCCAGCTTCGGCCGCGCACCGGGCCTGCCCCTGCTGCACTCGCGCGACCTGGTCGACTGGAGGCTGATCGGGCACGCCCTCGACCGGCTCGTACCGGAGGAGGCGTTCACCGTGCCCCGCCACGACTGCGGGGTGTGGGCGCCGTCGATCCGTCACCACGACGGAATGTTCTGGATCTTCTGGGGCGACCCGGACCACGGCATCTACCACGTCAACGCCCCAGGTATCAGAGGCCCTTGGAGCCTTCCGCACCTGATCAAGGCGGGTAAGGGGCTCATCGATCCGTGCCCGCTGTGGGACGAGGACACCGGCGAGGCCTTCCTCGTGCACGCCTGGGCCAAGTCCCGCTCCGGCGTCAAGAACCGCCTCACCGGCCACCGGATGAGCCCCGACGGGGCCGAGCTGCTCGACGACGGCCAGGTGCTCGTCGACGGTGACCGGATTCCCGGCTGGTTCACCATCGAAGGCCCGAAGGTGTACCGGCACGACAGCTGGTTCTGGATCTTCGTACCCGCCGGGGGCGTGGAGCACGGCTGGCAGGGCGTCTTCCGCTCGCGCTCCTTCCTGGGTCCGTACGAGGAGCGCGTTGTCCTCGAACAGGGAGATACCCCGGTGAACGGGCCCCACCAGGGCGGCTGGGTCCGCACCGCGTCCGGCGAGGACTGGTTCCTGCACTTCCAGCAACGCGGTGCGTACGGGCGGGTCGTCCATCTCCAGCCGATGCGCTGGGACGAGGACGGCTGGCCGGTGCTCGGCGCCGATGGCAACCCCGTCCTGGCCCACACCGGCCCCGGCCTGCCGCCGCAGCCGCCGTCCGCGCCCGCCACCGACGACATGTTCCCCGGGGGCCGCTTCGGCCTTCAGTGGCAGTGGGCCGCCAACCCCCGGCCTGGCTGGGCGGTAAGCCACAGCCAGGACGGGCTCCGGCTCGCCTGTGTGCGCTCCCCCGACGTCCACGACCTGCGTCTCCTGCCGCAGCTGCTCACCCAGCGCCTTCCGCTGGCATGCCGCACGGTCGACGTCGACCTCCGGCTGGACGCCACCGGGCCGGGTGCGCGGGCCGGGCTCGCCGTCGTCGGTGATGCCTACACCTGGATCGGCCTGGAGCGCGGCGCCGACGGTACGGCGACCCTCGTACACCGGTTCGCCGAATCGGCGGCGAGCGGCCCGGAGCGCGACGCCGCGCCGCCGCGCCCGGCCCCGTCCGGCCCGGTCCGGCTGCGCGTCGAAGTCGGCGAAGGGGCGCGCTGCCGCCTGTACGCGGACACCGGGGACGGGTTCCGGCCCTCGGGCCAGGTCTTCGCCGCCACCCCCTGGCGCTGGGTGGGCGCCCTCCTGGGGCTCTTCGCCGGAGCACCACCCRGCAGAGGACCCACCGGTACGGCCCTGTTCCGGCATTTCCGGATCA
>NZ_JBJHPC010000370.1:0-7275 GCF_045257485.1 Streptomyces sp. YS-3
GCCGTGAAGTGGGAGATCTGCCCCCACGACTGCCCCAGCGGACCTGTTCGCCCCCGGGAGCGGACAGTTACAACAGCGACGGGGCAGTACGCCGGAGACGCTGTCCCGCTGTCGCCGGCCCGAAGAGGTAATGCCATGCACGCGCACGAGAAACGTCCCGAGAAGCAAGAAGGAACGCCGGGATCCGGTGTGCGGCGGACGTCTTCCGTGTCCGGGGGCGTGGGTCAGGGGCCGATGAGCGCGGCGCGGGCCACCGCGCTCCAAGGGCTGGTGGGCAATCATGTGGTCGCGCGCCTGTTCAAGGAGGAGCGGCACGTCCACGGGGCCGGCTGCGGGCACGGTGACACGGGCGGCGCGAAGGGCGAGGCCCCGGATGCGGCACGGGAGAGCGAGCCGCTCGACCAGGTGGCGCTGCTCAATGACGCCATCAACTCGCCGAGCCAGCCCATCGCCGACCCGATCCGCAAGGAGGCGGAGGCGTTCTACCAGACCGACCTGTCACCCGCGCGCGTCCACAGCGACACCGTCGCTCAGCGGGCCACCGCGGCGATGGGGGCCGAGGCTATGACGATCGGCCACCACATCTTCCTGCCACCGCAGGCGGCCCGGAAGAAGGAGATCGTCGGCCACGAACTGAGTCACGTGAGCGACAACCTCTCGGGGCTGAAGGAGACCGGGAACACCAACAGCGCGGGCGTCACCGTCACCGACCCGGGGCAAGGCTCCGAGCGCAAGGCCGAGGCCAACGGTGCGGCGTTCGCCGCGGGAGCGGGCAGCGCGCCGTCGCGAGGTCCGCGCCCGCCGGCCCGGCCCGGTGGGGCCATGGACAGCGGGGGCCTGGGCATGCCCGCACAGCGCTCCGTGGGCAACGTGGCGAGCCTGGTGGTGGCTCGCGCGAAGGACGAGAAGTCCTCCAAGGGCAGCAAATCTTCCAAGGACAGCAAGTCCTCGAGCAAGTCCTCCAAGGACGGGAAGCCTTCCAAAGAAAGTAGGTCTTCCAAGGAGAGCAAGTCCTCCAAGGGCAGTGGGGCCACGGCCAAGAGCGGCAGCTCCCAGGCCGCGCTGCCCCCCGCGGCGGCGAGCGGCAAGGCCCCCGGCCGCAAGGAGATCCTCACTGAACTCGACCGGCTAGCCGAGCGCTGCACCTGCAAGCAGAACAAGAAGCAGTGGGGACGGATCACCAAGCAGATAGCGATCCGCTATACCCGCGACTACGCCGACGAGCGCGATGCGCAGAGCCTGCGGCACATTGTCCGCCGGGCAGTCGCCGCCGTATCGCACGCCGAGCGAAAGGAAAGGGAGGAAGCGGCGTCGGCACAGGGCAAGGGCAAGGGCAACGACAAGGCGGATCCGTCGGGTGATGCCGCGTCAACGAAGTCCGCGCAGGCAGTTGTGGAGCAGGAGATCCAGGCGGCGACGGTCAACGGGCACCTGGTCTTCGCCAGCAATTACAACCAGTCCATGCGGCGGCTCCTGGAGCTGTTGCGGGAACTGGGTGACGGCGACGATGAGCAGGACGTGGTGGGGGGCGACGCCCTCCAGAAGCTGCTGACCACGGACTTCGGTGATGAGGAAGGCGTACCGGCGGACCAGGAGGACGCGCTCGACAGCGACAGCGAGTCGGACTCCGAGTCCGAAGAGGCGCCCGTCCTGGCCGACGCGAGCAAGGGCAAGGGCAAACGGTCCGCGGGGGCACGCGCCGACAAGGACACGAAGCGCCGCCGCACCGAGAAGGACGCCGAAGACGGCGTGCCGAGGAGCAGCAGGAAGGTGCGGGAGCAGGAGGGGATCCGGCGGAACCGGCAGGCCCTGCTGAAGGTCCGTGAGGGGTTCATGGCACAGGTGCGGGCCCTGGAGGCGGTGGACCCGAACGCCATGGACGTGGACGGGGCGGAGAGCGGCGGGTTCAAGCGGGACAACGCCACCTTGAAGGCTCTGCGCGAGACCTCACACATTCGGCTCGTCGACGTCTCCAACGAGAAGGCGAAGATGCCGTCGTACCGGAGGTACCTGGCCGACCTGCTCGCGCCGGGAAAAAACCCGGGCTACGCCTACCTGGTGTACAACGGCGAGGGGGCGAAGAAGATGCATGCGGAGCAGAAGCTGCTGCAGTTTCTGCAAAATGCGGAATTCGACGCGGACACGCCTCATGACCCCATCCACATCCGCGGTTCGAAAAGGCCGTGCGACGCCTGTCTCGCCATGCTGCGCTATTTCGAGGAGGAGGTCGGGCTCAGCCTGGTCTACAACCGTCGCGGGAACCAGCTCTACAAGGAAGCAGTCGACAGCGGTGTCCGGAACCTCGCCGGGCATGACGGGTCGGCGACTGCGGACGTCGGTGAACACTTGCGCGGACACATGGGTGACCCGGAGCGGCTCATGTACGCGTCCGCGCCGCGGCATGCGCACCCCGCACCGGCCGGCAACGGTCTCGAGGAGCCGGAGCCGGGTGCCGGGGGCGACGTGGAGCAGCGGTACACGGTGCCGGAGGAGGTGAACAAGAAGGGCGAGACCGTTCGCGTGATCCCGGCCGACACCGAGATCCTGGTGAAGGACGACACCCCCTCCAACAGCGAGGCCGAGGACGTCGACGAGTCGGAACTGGTGTCGAAGACCAGCGCGCTCCGTATCGGCAACCCGGTGGGCGCTCACGCCCCGACCGCGAAGGAGCTCAAGGCCGAACGTGATGCGGAGCTGAAGGCGCAGGCCGAGGCGAGGTGGCAGGTGTTCGAGGAGGAGACGGTACCCGCATTGCGAAGCGCGGCAGGAGAAGAATTCTGGAAACTGGTCGAAGCCCGTACGGGGAAGGGTGGTCAGTACGGAAAGACATTCCCTGATGCCTTGCGTCTGAAGATCAGGGAACTGACGCAGAACGACATCGAGATGAAGAATCTGATCCTGAAGCGCCTTGATATTTCTGCTGCCGCACTGGATAAGCAGATAAGTAAGCTCGACACTAAAGCCAAGCAGGCCACCCCGCTCAGCAGAGTCCAAGGCGCGGCCGAAGAGCTGGAAGCGCACATCCCTGCACCCCTCAAAGACAAGTGGCTGGCCAAGAAGGCGGAGAACGCGAAGCTTCCCCCGGGACAGGAACCCGGGAAGCTGAGTGTGAGCGAAAAGGAACTCACAGCTGACTTCAAGACATTCCTGGCCGAGATGATGCATACATGGCCGACGCGGATATCCAGCAACTCGATAGCGGACCACCTGCTCCTGCCCCAGACCTCGTTCAGCAACTTGGCGAAGAAGTTCCCCAAGTTGGGCTGAGCACTGAGCGGGCCGTTCTTTGCACCTGACCGCGTCAGAGCGCACCCGAACGCACCGGGCACAGCATGTCGGGTCCGCGGAGCTGATCCTTCCTTCCGAAGTCCGGAAGAGGCTCGCCATGGCATCGGCCCGGCACGCCACCGCAGGGCCCTGGACGTCGCCCTCGCCTCACTGTTCACTGGCCTTGGCGCAACGTGCCGGACACGGGATTCGCGGGGGCGGGATGATCCGGATCGATTTGGGCTCGGAGGGGCTGGCGCGGACCAGATTCGCGGTGTCTCCGCTGCATCTGGTGTGCGAACTGCTGTACAAGGCGGGGCACTACCCGAGCTACCTGCCCAGGACATGGCAGTCACGCGCGACCACTGTGGTGCGGGAGAACAGGCTGACATTACTCGCCGCGCTTGCCACCGCAGGCCCTGTCATACCTGATTTCATCAGCCCACTGCCGACCGCGTTCGACAGCGACCCGCACGACCAGTTGCACCAGGTGGCGATCACCCCGACGGACCGAGTCGACTACGAGGTCGCATCCGTACTCCCCGACCCCGGACGCAAGGGCACCGACCTGTCCAACCGGTCGGGCACCCTTCTGAGACGGGCCATGGACCGCGGCGAAGGCGACTTCGCCGCCCGAGTGGCGAGCCAGCTCGGGCAGTTCTGGGACATCGCTGTCGGTCCGCACTGGACAGAGCTTCACGATCAGATGCACTCCGACATCTCACGGCGCGCCGTGGACAGCGCACGTGAGGGCTTCCACCAAATGATCAACGGTTTGGGGCCGTCCTTCACCTGGAACGCGGGAAGCCTGCAGCTCGACTTTCCCCTGTGTGACCAGTCCGTCTCCCTGACATCCCAGGGCGTCATCCTCGTCCCGTCGATACTCGGTGCGCCCGACATGTCCTGCATCGACGCGCCCGAGGCACCTGGACCTCGCATCCCCATGATCACCTACCCGGTCGCCGCGTCACCCGCCCGGAGCCAGAACCTGGGAGACCTGATCGGCACCACCCGAGCCGAGATACTCGCCGAACTCACCCAGCCTCAAAGCACCGAGGGCCTTGCCCAACGCCTGCACCTCAGCCGCGCAACCGTCTCCTACCATCTGCAGATCCTTCATCGTGCCGGGCTGCTCCAGCGAACCCGTCGAAGCCGGCACGTCTACTACCAACGCGCGGCACCCTGAACACACGCGCACGCCCGCACCCCCTTGCTTGGCCCTGGCGGGTTCCTCCAGCGGAGGCGGGGGCTTGGGGCGTGAGAAGTGCGGCGCATCGGACCGGAGTCGGCGGTATCCGGATCGTTCCGTGTGTGCCGCCAGGCCGTGCCCCGCCCGCGGCTACAGCGATCCGTACCTACGGAGTCCGGATCGCTGCAGCCCCCTCACGATGTGGGTCACATACCCACCGTGACCTGCGGAGTCATCGACACACCAGTTCGCGGGACGCAACCTTTGACCGCGAATGGGCGCATGACTCGGTGGGCGCCCTACGGCTTCCAGGGGCACCGGATGAGGCCGTTGCGGAAGGCGTTGCTGTCATCCACGTACGGCGCGTACACGTACCCGTATTGGTACGTCGTGGTGTTGTTCTTGTAGTGCTCCTGGTAGACGTGGTACCAGACGTTTCCCTGGTTGTTGATGCTCTGGCCGCTCACGAAGCAGTCGGTGTGGACGGAAGCGGGAGCGAACAGGTCATCGGCGACCTTGGGTGTGTCGCTCGCCGCCCCGGAGTAGACGCCCACGCCGTGCGTCCCGTTGAGCCAGACCTGAACGTTCGACGATGCCGATGCGCTGCCGGATGCCATGCCCAGGCCGCCCGCGACGAGTGCGGCGACCGCTGTGGCTGTCGCCGTGCGTCGTCCGAGTCTGATTCTCATGTCTGCCTCCTGTGATCGGCCTGACGTCGAGCCGGCCCCCAGGTGTTGGTAACCGGCTTGGGACCAGGGAACCTTGGTGGCGTATCCGCTGTCGAAGGATTCGACCAGCTTCGAATGCGTCCCCTGATTGCGGCGCGTGAGGAGGTGTCGCCCGCGGTGCGGGCGGGCGCGGTCACCGACTGGCGGGCCGACCTGATGACGTGCGTTCGCTCAAAACATCAGGCGTCACTCGTCGCACGGAATGCAGGATCTCGTCGACGAGTGCGGAGTCCGTGGGCTGCCAGCCAGCCGGCGAGCAGTCGCCACCCCGACGCCCGCGCCGGCTTCACCCCGGTCGGCCGTTCCATCAACGACGCCGCCCCGCCCCTGGGGCCACTGGTCGGCTCATCACCGAGCATGCCGCCGGGCAGGGCGACCTGGAACCGGTCGTCCCTCTCGTGCTTCTCCCGCCCGGGGGCCAGGGCGCTCCCCCGACCTCCCGGGCCTCCGCCATCGGCTACTTCGTCGTGCGGTTCGTGGAGAAGGCGGGCGTTTTTCCCAGCGCTTCTATCGTCTCTTCCATCTCGCGGACCCTACGGCGCAGCTGCACCAGTTCCTCGCGCTCGGCCGTGGTCAGCGCGCCCGCCGGGCCCTCGCCTCGCTCCGCCGCCAGCTCCTCCGCGATCGCCGCCGCGAACACGTCCACGTCGTCCTCGGTGGTGTCGAAGGAGGTCATCCAGCGGACCTCGCCGGCCTGCTCGTCCCAGGTGTAGAAGCGGAAACGCTTCTGGAGGCGCTCGGTGACGGCCGGCGGCAGGACGGCGAAGATCTGGTTGGCCTGCACCGGGCGGGCGATCTCCAGGCCGGGCAGGTCACGCACCGCCTCGTACAGCCGCTGGGTCATCGCGTTGGAGCGGGCGGCCGAGCGCAGCCACAGGTCGCTTCCGAGCAGGGCCTCGAACTGCACCGACATGAAACGCATCTTGGAGCCCAGCTGCATGCTCGTCTTGCGCAGGTGGGCCATGCCGCGCACCGCGTCCTCGTTGAGCACGATGACCGCCTCGCCGAAGAGCAGCCCGTTCTTGGTGCCGCCGAGCGAGAGGACGTCCACGCCCGCGTCGGTGGTCATCTCGCGCAGGGACACGCCGAGGGTGGCGGCGGCGTTGGCGAGCCGGGCGCCGTCCAGGTAGACGAGCATGCCGAGGTCGTGCGCGTGGTCGCAGATCGCACGGATCTCGTCCGGCGTGTAGCAGGTGCCGAGCTCGGTGGACTGGGCGATCGAGACGACCCTGGGCCGGGCGCGGTGCTCGTCCTCGAAGCCCCAGGCCTGGCGGTCGATCAGCTCAGGGGTGAGCTTGCCGTCCCACGTGGGCACCGTCAGGAGCTTGATCCCGGCGACCTTCTCGGGCGCCCCGCCCTCGTCGACGTTGATGTGGGCCGACTCGGCGCAGACCACGGCGTCCCAGCGGTCGAGCATGGTCTGGAGCGCGACCACGTTCGCGCCGGTGCCGTTGAAGACCGGGTACGCGTGTGCGGTGGGGCCGAAGTGGCCGCGCACCACTTCCTGGAGGCGCTCGGTGTAGACGTCGGCGCCGTAGCTGACCTGGTGCCCGCCGTTGGCCACGGCGATCGCCGCAAGGATCTCGGGGTGCACACCCGCGTAGTTGTCGCTGGCGAAGCCGCGCTCGTCCGGGTCGTGTCGTCGCTGTACGGTCATGATGCTCGCTTACTTGTTTCGGTCGTAGGGGTCTGACACATGGGGTCCGGACGGACGCCGGCCGGTCCGCTCAGGCCGGCGCCGGCTCCGTCCGCGCGCGGGCCCTCTCCAGGCCGCGCACCAACGGCGGCGCGGCGAGCCCGAGCAGGGCGAAGAGCGCCGCGAGGACCAGCCAGCCGGTCGCCGCCGCGCCGACGACCAGGGAGGTCATCAGCCACGGCCCGGCGAACTGCTGGAGCCCACGCCCCAGGGAGAACACCGCCTGGTACTCCCCCTGCCGGCCCGCCGGGGCGAGCCCGAAGGACAGGCCCCAGCTCGCCGACGCCTGGTACAGCTCGCCGAGGACGAGTACCAGCGCCCCGCCCAGCAGGGCCGCGCTGTCCAGGAGCGCGCCGCGCCCCCCGCTCACCGCGAAGACCAGGCAGGACGCCCCC
>NZ_JBJHPC010000038.1:0-24786 GCF_045257485.1 Streptomyces sp. YS-3
CCCCACACCGGGCCGCCAGCCACGACAATGGGGCTGTGATCACTTCGCCGCCACGCAGCGCCCAACGCCGGGCGGACTCGACTCCCTACGTCGACCTGACCCGCAGCGAGTGGAGCGCGCTGCGGGACAAGTCGCCCCTTCCGCTGACCGCCGAGGAGCTGGAACGACTGCGCGGCCTCGGTGACGTCATCGACCTCGACGAGGTACGGGACGTCTATCTGCCGCTGTCCCAGCTGCTCAACCTCTACGTACAGGCCACCTCCGAGCTGCGCGGCGCCCTCAACACGTTCCTGGGCGGGTCCGGCAACGGCCACAGCGCCCAGCGCGGCACCCCGTTCGTCATAGGAGTGGCCGGGTCGGTCGCCGTCGGCAAGTCCACGGTGGCCCGCCTGCTCCAGGCGATGCTGGCCCGCTGGCCCGAGCACCCGCGCGTGGAGCGGGTCACCACCGACGGCTTCCTCTATCCGATGGCCGAGCTCCAGCGGCGCGGCCTGATGTCGCGCAAGGGGTTCCCCGAGTCGTACGACCGGCGCGCGCTGACCCGCTTCGTCGCCGACATCAAGGCGGGCAAGGACGAGGTCACCGCGCCCGTCTACTCCCACCTGATCTACGACCGGGTGCCCGGCGAGCTGCTCACCGTGCGCCGCCCGGACATCCTCATCGTGGAGGGCCTCAACGTCCTCCAGCCCGCCCTGCCCGGCCAGGACGGCCGCACCCGGGTCGGTCTCGCCGACTACTTCGACTTCAGCGTGTACGTGGACGCCCGGGCCGAGGACATCGAGACCTGGTACCTGAACCGTTTCCGCAAGCTGCGCGAGACGGCGTTCCAGGACCCGTCCTCGTACTTCCGCAAGTACACGCAGGTCTCCGAGGAGGAGGCGCTCGACTACGCGCGCACCGCCTGGCGGACCATCAACCGGCCCAACCTGGTGGAGAACGTGGCCCCGACCCGCGGGCGCGCCACCCTGGTCGTGCGCAAGGGCCCCGACCACAAGGTCCAGAAGCTGTCCCTGCGCAAGCTCTGACGCCCGGACGGACGGCACAAGAACGAGCGGGCCCGCCGGGGAACTCCCCCGGCGGGCCCGCTCGTTGAGCACATGTGCGTACGAAGGTACGCGCCCGGTCCTAGCCCAGGGCCGACTTCACGACGTCCGCCAGGCGGCCCGCCACCGACCGCGCCTGGTCGATGTCGGCGGCCTCGACCATCACGCGCACCAGCGGCTCGGTGCCCGAGGGGCGCAGCAGCACCCGGCCGGTGGAGCCCAGCTCGCGCTCGGCCTCGGTGACCGCGGCGGTCAGCTCGGCCGAGGTGGCGACGCGGGACTTGTCCACGTCCGGCACGTTGACCAGGACCTGCGGCAGACGCTCCATGACGCCCGCGAGGTCGGCCAGGGTGCGGCCGGTCGCGGCGACCCGGGCCGCCAGCATCAGACCGGTGAGGGTGCCGTCGCCGGTGGTCGCGTGGTCGAGGATGATCACGTGGCCGGACTGCTCGCCGCCCAGCGCGTAGCCGTGCTCCTTCATCGACTCCAGCACATAGCGGTCGCCGACGCCCGTCTGGACCACCTGGAGGCCCTCGCGCTCCATGGCGATCTTGAAGCCGAGGTTGGACATCACCGTGCCCACGACGGCGTCGCCCCGCAGGGTGCCCGCCTCGCGCATGGCGAGCGCGAGCACGGCGAGGATCTGGTCGCCGTCGACCTCGTCGCCCTGCGCGTCCACGGCCAGGCAGCGGTCCGCGTCGCCGTCGTGCGCGATGCCGAGGTCGGCGCCGTGCTCGACGACGGCCGCCTTCAGCAGGTCGAGGTGGGTCGAGCCGCAGCCGTCGTTGATGTTGAGCCCGTCCGGCTCGGCACCGATCGTGACGACCTCGGCCCCGGCCCGGGTGAACGCCTCGGGCGAGACCCGGGCGGCGGCGCCGTGCGCCTCGTCCAGGACGACCTTCAGACCGTCGAGGCGGTTGGGCAGCACGCCGATGAGGTGGGCGACGTACTTGTCGAAGCCCTCCTTGTACGCGCGGACCCGGCCGACGCCGGCGCCGGTCGGGCGCTGCCACGGCTCGCCCGTGCGGTGCTGGTCGTAGACGCGCTCGATCCGGTCCTCCAGCTCGTCGGCGAGCTTGTGGCCGCCGCGCGCGAAGAACTTGATGCCGTTGTCGGGCATGGCGTTGTGGCTGGCGGAGAGCATCACACCGAGGTCCGCGCCGAGCGCGCCGGTGAGATACGCCACGGCCGGGGTCGGCAGCACGCCGACGCGCAGCACGTCGACGCCGGCGCTCGCGAGGCCCGCGACGACCGCGGCCTCCAGGAACTCCCCGGACGCGCGGGGGTCGCGCCCGACCACCGCGGTGGGCCGGTGGCCCGCGAAGGTACCCGCCTCGGCCAGTACGTGAGCCGCCGCGACCGAGAGGCCGAGCGCGAGCTCGGCCGTCAGATCGGCGTTGGCCACGCCGCGTACACCGTCCGTGCCGAAGAGTCGTCCCACTGCTGTCCTCCATTGAGATCCACCGGCGCCGCACCCGGGCGCCCCACCACTGGTGTCAAAAACAACGCCGCCCCGGCAGCACCAGGAGTGCTGCCGGGGCGGACGAGAGCCGTACAGGCGGCAGGCGCGGTTTAGCGCTTGCTGTACTGCGGGGCCTTGCGGGCCTTCTTGAGACCGGCCTTCTTGCGCTCGACCGCGCGGTCGTCGCGGGAGAGGAAGCCGGCCTTCTTCAGCGCCGGGCGGTTGTTCTCGACGTCCGCCTCGTTCAGCGCACGGGCCACGCCGAGGCGCAGGGCGCCGGCCTGGCCGGACACGCCGCCACCCGAGATACGGGCGATGACGTCGTAGCGGTTGTCGAGCTCGAGCACCTTGAAGGGCTCGTTGACTTCCTGCTGGTGGACCTTGTTCGGGAAGTAGTCCTCGAGCGTACGCCCGTTGATCTTCCACTTGCCGGTGCCCGGGACGATCCGGACGCGGGCGATGGCGTTCTTGCGACGGCCCAGGCCGGCGGCCGGCTGCGGGTCGCCGAAGCGGGACGCCAGGGACTCGGTGGTGTACTCGCCCTCGACGGGGACCTCGGACTCGAAGGTGGTGACCTCCGCGTAGGTCTCTTCGCCCTCGACGGGGGTCTCGACAGTGGTCTCGGCCACGATGCTCCTCAGATTCTTTTCTGTCTTAGGGGGTGTGGTGGCCGGAACTACTGCGCGACCTGGGTGATCTCGAACGGCACCGGCTGCTGGGCAGCGTGGGGGTGCTGGTCGCCCGAGTAGACCTTCAGCTTCGAGAGCATCTGACGGCCCAGGGTGTTCTTGGGGATCATGCCCCGGATGGCCTTCTCGACGGCCTTCTCCGGGTTGTTCGCCAGGAGGTCGTCGTAGCGCACGGAGCGGAGACCGCCCGGGTAGCCGGAGTGGCGGTAGGCCAGCTTCTGCTCACGCTTGTTGCCGGACAGGTGAACCTTGTCGGCGTTGATGATGATGACGAAGTCACCCATGTCCATGTGGGGCGCATAGACGGGCTTGTGCTTGCCCCGGAGGAGGTTCGCAGCGGTCGTCGCGAGACGGCCCAGGACGACGTCCTGGGCGTCAATGACGTGCCACTGGCGAGTGATGTCGCCGGGCTTGGGGCTGTACGTACGCACGGTCGTAGCCTTCGCTTCTTCAGTGGATGGGGTCCAGACACATTGCACCCTGAAGCGATCATGCAGCTTGGGCTCACAGTGCCGGGGACGCTGCCCGTATGCGAGCCACTGGTAACTGCTCCAGAGAACCTACGTAATGGCCCCTCGCGTGAGAACGACCAAGCCAATACGCATAACGAACCAGAAGAATACCCACGCTCCCCCTCACGGGTCAAAACCGCGCCGTTCGGCGACGGCGGAGCCGAGCCCGCAAGGGGCGCGGGGAACTGCGCGAGCAACCCACCACGGCCCGCCGACGAAGGAAAACCCCTACCGCACCCGCTCCACCCGTCGCTCGTCCCACACCGGCTCCGCCGTCTCCCGCACCACCCCGTCCGAGCCGAACACCAGGTAGCGGTCGAAGGCGCGGGCGAACCAGCGGTCGTGGGTGACGGCCACCACCGTCCCCTCGTACGCCTCCAGCCCGTCCTGGAGCGCCTCCGCCGACTCCAGGTCGAGGTTGTCCGTCGGCTCGTCCAGGAGCAGCGCCGTCGTCCCCGCCAGCTCCAGCAGGAGGATCTGGAAGCGCGCCTGCTGCCCGCCGGAGAGCCTCTCGAAGGCCTGGTCCCCCTGGCGCTCCAGCTCGTACCGGCGCAGCACCGACATCGCCCCGCCCCGGTCCTTGGCGTGCTCCGTCCACAGGATGTCGACGAGCGTGCTCCCGAGCAGCTCGGGATGCGCGTGCGTCTGCGCGAAGTGGCCGGGCACCACCCGCGCCCCCAGCTTCCACAGCCCCGTGTGGGCCACCGAGGCGTCCCCCGCCAGCAGCCGCAGGAAGTGGGACTTCCCCGAGCCGTTCGACCCCAGCACCGCCACCCGCTCGCCGTAGAAGATCTCCAGCGAGAACGGCCTCATCAGCCCGGTCAGCTCAAGGTTCTCGCAGGTCACGGCCCGTATCCCGGTACGGCCACCACGCAGCCGCATGGTGATCTCCTGCTCGCGCGGCGGCTCCGGCGGCGGCCCGGCCTCCTCGAACTTCCTCAGCCGCGTCTGCGCCGCCGCGTACCGCGAGGCCAGCTCGTGGCTGACCGAGGCCGCCTGCCGCAACGAGACCACCAGCTTCTTCAGCTGGGCGTGCTTCTCCTCCCAGCGCCGCTTGAGCTCCTCGAAGCGGGCGAACCGCTCCTTGCGGGCGGCGTGGAAGGTGTCGAAGCCGCCGCCGTGCACCCACACGTCGGAGCCGTCGACCCCGGGCTCCACCGCGATGATCTTCTGGGCGGCGCGGGAGAGCAGCTCCCGGTCGTGCGAGATGAACAGCACCGTCTTGCGGGTGGCCCGCAGCTGGTCCTCCAGCCACCGCTTGCCGGGTACGTCCAGATAGTTGTCCGGCTCGTCGAGCAGCAGCACCTCGTCGGAGCCGCGCAGCAGCGCCTCCAGCACGAGCCGCTTCTGCTCACCGCCGGAGAGCGTGCGCACCTCGCGGAACTGGGCCTTGTCGTAGGGGACGCCGAGCGCGGCCGTCGTGCAGACGTCCCACAGGGTCTCCGCCTCGTACCCCCGCACGTCCGCCCAGTCGGAGAGCGCCTGCGCGTACCTCATCTGCGCGGACTCGTCGTCCACCGTCATGATCAGGTGCTCGGCCTCGTCCACGGCCTTCGCCGCCGCCCGGATCCTGGGCTGCGCGACCGACACCAGCAGGTCCCGTACGGTCGTGTCGTCCCGCACCGAGCCCACGAACTGCGGCATCACACCGAGCCCGCCGCCCACGGAGACGGTCCCGCCGTGCGGCTGGAGCTCACCGGAGATCATCCGCAGCAGGGTCGTCTTGCCGGCGCCGTTCGCCCCGACCAGGGCCACCACCGCGCCCTCCCCCACCCGGAACGACGCGTCGGCGAGCAGGACCCGCCCGTCCGGCAGGTAGTACTCCAGGTGTGCGGCCTCTACATGTCCCATAGGCGGATTGTCGCCCACCCCGTACTCGTGCTCACAATCGAATTAGGATGCGCGCCATGAGCTTTGGGCAAGGGGGTCCCGCATGGGGCCCGGGGGACAACGGCACACCTGACTGGGCGGCGCTCGCCGACGAGGCCGCCGCGCGCGGACGCAAGAAGCGCTGGCTGCTGATCGGCGGCGGCGCGCTGGCCACGGCGGCGGTGGTGGCGATCGTCGCCACGGCCATCGTGAGCACCGGTGACTCCAAGGACAGCGCCGACGGGAAGTCCCCCAGCGAGCTGCCCTCCGCCCAGACCCTGCCCAGCGGCACGGCCGAGCCGCAGCCGTCGTTCTCCTCGGTGGCCCCGCCGCCCCCGCCCAACCCGCACGACTTCATATCCAGCGCCAAGAAGGACAAGGCGCCGCTGAGCGCCGACACGCTCTTCCCGGGCAGGACGCTGAAGATGGGCGACCGCACCTACACCAAGGGCGCCACCGCCCGCACCACGGACTGCGCCGCAGCCACCCGCGGCTCGCTCGGCTCGGTCCTCACGGCCAACGGCTGCGACCAGGTCATCCGGGCCACCTACGTCCGGGACGGCGTCGCCGTGACGATCGGCGTGGCCACCTTCGAGACCGAGGCGAAGGCGCTGCGGGCCAAGCAGCAGGCGGGCATCGGCCTCGCCCCGCTCGCGGGCTCCGGCGTCCCCGGCTTCTGCGACGGCGGCCACGCCGTCTGCCGCAACACGTCCAACTCCTACGGCCGGTACGCCTACTTCGGCATCAGCGGCTACACCGACGGCAGAAGCGTCACCAAGGGCGACAAGAACGCCTTCGCGGCGGGCGACGACCTGGCGGAGTTCACGTTCCGTCAGATCGTCGCCCGGGGCGAGGCCCAGGCCCAGGCCGCCGCGACGGCGCCGCCCGCCTAGACGACGGCGAACCGGCCCCGGGGGCGGCCCCTCAGCAGCAGCCGGCCCCGGCATCCGCCCCCGCGGAACCCGGCAGCGTCCGCATGTTGCGTGCCTCGCGGCTGCGCGCGGCCAGCAGCTCGTCGGCGGGGTAGCCGACCTCCTCCAGGGTCAGCCCGTGCGGCTTGACCACGTGCACGGACGAGTCCCGCACCGCCGCGGCCAGCACCTTCCCCGGCCACTCCACACCCCGGTGCCCGTCCCCCACGTACAGCAGCGCGCCCACCAGCGAGCGCACCATGTTGTGGCAGAAGGCGTCGGCGCGGACGGTCGCGGTGACGATCCCGTCCTCGCCCCGCACCCAGGAGAGCTCCTGGAGGGTACGGATGGTGGTGGCACCCTCGCGCTTCTTGCAGTACGCGGCGAAGTCGTGCTCGCCGAGCAGCGCGACCGAGGCGGCGTTCATCGCCTCGACGTCCAACTCCCAGTCGTGCCACAGCACATGGCCGCGCAGCAGCGGGTCGACACCGCCGGGGTTGTCGGTCACCCGGTAGGCGTACCGCCGCCAGATCGCGGAGAAACGCGCGTTGAAGCCGCTGGGGGCCTCGGCGACCCGCCAGATCCGCACGTCGTGCGCGAGCAGCCCCGCGAGCCGCCGCAGCAGCTTCTCGCGGTGCTCGGCCCAGACCTCCTCCGGCAGGTCGACGTGGGCGACCTGCCCGCGCGCGTGGACGCCCGCGTCGGTACGCCCCGCGACGGTGAGGTCGTACGTCCGCGACGACCGGGCCACCGTCCGCAGCGCGTTCTCGATCTCGCCCTGGACGGTCCGCCGGCCGCTGGGCTGCTTGGCCCAGCCGGAGAAGTCCTTGCCGTCGTAGCTCAGGTCCAGCCGCACCCGGACCAGGCCGGGCTCCACCTCATCACTCACGAACAGAATCCTCTCAGAGCGGCGGGAAAACGGAACGGGCCCGTCCCCCAGGGGGAACGGACCCGTCCGTCGGTCTGCGGAACGCTTACGCGTCCTTCGACTCCTCCGCCGGAGCGGCGTCCTCGGCCTCGGTCGCCTCGGCGCCCTTGGCCTCGTCGGCCTCCTTGACGGCGCGCTTGGTGGCGGCCTCGGCCTCGGCGACGGTCGCCTTCTTGGCGATCTCGCCCTCGACCAGCTCGATCACGGCCATCGGCGCGTTGTCACCACGGCGGTTGCCGATCTTGGTGATACGGGTGTAACCACCCGGACGCTCCGAGTAGCGCGGCGCGATCTCGGTGAAGAGGGTGTGGACGATGCCCTTGTCGGTGATCGTCTGCAGCACCAGGCGACGGTTGTGGATGTCGCCCTTCTTCGCCTTGGTGATCAGGCGCTCGGCGACCGGACGCAGGCGGCGGGCCTTGGCCTCGGTCGTGGTGATGCGACCGTGCTCGAAGAGCGACTTCGCCAGGTTGGCGAGGAGCAGCTTCTCGTGCGCGGCGCTGCCGCCCAGACGGGCACCCTTTGCGGGACGCGGCATGGTGATTCTCCTAGTGATCTGCACCGGCCGTACGAGGTACCGATGTCAGTGTCCGAGCAGGCGGTTACCTGTCGGAGATCCGGGAGCAGCCCCCGGAGGGGCGCTCCCGGAAGGAAGCGGTGGTCGGTCCCGAGCTCTTAGTACTGCTCGGTCTCGACGAAGCCGGCATCCGCGTCGTCGTCCGCGCCGAAGGCGTCCGCCGCGGCGGTCGGGTCGAATCCGGGCGGCGAGTCCTTCAGGGCGAGGCCCATACCGGCCAGCTTCGCCTTGACCTCGTCGATCGACTTCGCACCGAAGTTGCGGATGTCGAGCAGGTCGGCCTCGGAGCGGGCGACGAGCTCACCCACGGAGTGGATGCCCTCGCGCTTGAGGCAGTTGTACGACCGAACGGTGAGCTCCAGCTCCTCGATCGGCAGGGCGAGATCGGCGGCCAGGGCGGCGTCCGTCGGGGACGGGCCCATGTCGATGCCCTCGGCGTCGATGTTGAGCTCGCGCGCCAGACCGAACAGCTCGACCAGGGTCTTGCCGGCCGACGCCATGGCGTCACGCGGACGCATGGCCTGCTTGGTCTCGACATCGACGATCAGCTTGTCGAAGTCGGTGCGCTGCTCGACACGGGTCGCCTCGACCTTGTACGTGACCTTGAGCACCGGGGAGTAGATGGAGTCGACCGGGATACGGCCGATCTCCTGGCCCAGCTGCTTGTTCTGCACGGCGGAGACGTAGCCGCGACCGCGCTCGACGGTCAGCTCCATCTCCAGCTTGCCCTTGCCGTTGAGCGTGGCGAGGACGAGGTCCGGGTTGTGCACCTCGACACCGGCCGGGGGCGCGATGTCGGCGGCGGTGACCAGGCCCGGGCCCTGCTTGCGCAGGTACATCACGACCGGCTCGTCGTGCTCCGAGGAGACGACCAGCTGCTTGATGTTGAGGATGAGGTCGGTCACGTCCTCCTTGACGCCCGGCACGGTGGTGAACTCGTGCAGAACGCCGTCGATCCGGATGCTGGTGACAGCGGCGCCCGGGATCGAGGAGAGGAGGGTGCGGCGGAGCGAGTTGCCGAGGGTGTAGCCGAAGCCCGGCTCCAGCGGCTCGATCACGAACCGCGAGCGGTACTCGTCGACGACCTCTTCGGTCAGCGAAGGACGCTGAGCGATAAGCATGTGTGTTCCTTCAGTCGGGGGCGCCCACTATTTGACGCCCGACAGGTACTACAAGGGTACGGGCGACAGCACCCCACGAGGGGGTTCTGCCGCCCGAGAACCTCAGTCCAGCAACCGTGCGTCAGACGCGGCGGCGCTTGGGCGGACGGCAGCCGTTGTGCGGCGTCGGGGTGACGTCCTGGATCGAGCCGACCTCGAGGCCGGTGGCCTGGAGGGAGCGGATCGCGGTCTCACGGCCGGAGCCGGGACCCTTGACGAAGACGTCGACCTTGCGCATGCCGTGCTCCTGCGCGCGGCGGGCGGCCGACTCGGCGGCCATCTGCGCGGCGAACGGAGTCGACTTGCGGGAGCCCTTGAAGCCGACGTGGCCGGCGGACGCCCAGGAGATCACGTTGCCCGAGGGGTCCGTGATCGAGACGATCGTGTTGTTGAACGTGCTCTTGATGTGCGCGTGGCCGTGAGCGACGTTCTTCTTTTCCTTGCGGCGCACCTTCTTGGCAGCGCCCTGACGACCCTTGGGGGGCATCTATATCTCCTACGGGAGGTGGTCGGTCCTACAGCGAAGACCGCTGAGTAAGCGTCCGGCTGAGGACTACTTCTTGCCCGGCTTCTTCTTGCCGGCGATCGCGCGACGCGGGCCCTTGCGGGTACGGGCGTTCGTGCTGGTGCGCTGGCCGTGGACCGGAAGGCCACGACGGTGACGCAGACCCTGGTAGCAGCCGATCTCGACCTTGCGGCGGATGTCGGCCTGGATCTCGCGGCGGAGGTCACCCTCGGTGCGGAGGTTGGCGTCCACGTACTCGCGGATCTTGACCAGGTCCTCTTCGGCCAGGTCACGAACGCGGGTGTTCGGGTTCACACCGGTGGCCGCCAGGATTTCCTGGGACCGGGTGCGACCGACACCGAAGACGTAGGTGAGTGCGATCTCCACGCGCTTTTCGCGCGGGATGTCAACACCGGAAACGCGTGCCATTCAATGGCTCCTGTGTGTTCGGGGGTCTTCCGCAGAACCGCTCCCGACCGCCGTACTAGGTACGGATCGGGTCCCCGGCCCCCGCCGGAGGTGTCGCCGACCCTGTCTGGGCTGGGCGGGCTCTGCGTATGTACGTTTACGTGCGTCGCGCGAAGAACTGCGTAAAGGCAGGTCGGTCGGCGTGCGTCAGCCCTGGCGCTGCTTGTGGCGCAGGTTGTCGCAGATGACCATGACCCGGCCGTGACGGCGGATCACCTTGCACTTGTCGCAGATCTTCTTGACGCTCGGCTTGACCTTCATGGGATTCAGGTTCTCCGGGTCGTGAGATCTACTTGTACCGGTAGACGATCCGGCCACGCGTCAGGTCGTACGGAGAGAGCTCCACCACGACCCGGTCATCGGGGAGGATACGGATGTAGTGCATCCGCATCTTGCCGCTGATGTGCGCGAGGACTTTGTGACCGTTCTGGAGCTCCACCTTGAACATGGCGTTCGGGAGGGACTCGATCACGGTGCCCTCGATTTCGATGGCACCTTGCTTCTTGGCCACGCTTCGCCTTTCGAATCGGCTACCTTGATCGACTCCCGCGATCGTGTGCGGACACACTGATACACGAGAGCCGACGCATCAGTCTACGTCAGGGCACCCGAAAAGACGAATCAGGGAAGTTTGCCCTCTAGCGTAGATCGTTAAGCGGACAACCCGGGGCGGGTCGGACCACCACTCAGCCCAGCGGGTCCGGGGCGCACGATCGGGCCCGCCTCGGTCAGCGCCACCGAGTGCTCCCAGTGCGAGGACCAGGTCCCGGCCTCTTCTCGACGCCGCCCTCGCGGGCTCGGCGCCAGGGGCGCCTCACGGGCTTCGAGCGGCTGCGCCGGCCTCCGACCGGCGTTCGTCGCCCGGGCCGGTCGGCCGACAGCACCCCCGCGGGCTCAGCCCAGCGGGTCCGGGGCCGTGGTGACGCCGTACTCCGCCAGCTTCGCCCTGCCGCAGTCCGGGGACGTCAGCACGATCGGGCCCGCCTCGGTCAGCGCCACCGAGTGCTCCCAGTGCGAGGACCAGGTCCCGTCCGTGGTGATGACCGTCCAGTCGTCCTCCAGGACCTCCGTGCGCGGGGTGCCGAGCGACACCATCGGCTCGATGGCCAGGCAGAAGCCGGGGACCAGCTTCGGGTTGTGGCGGCCGAGCAGGCGCCGCTTGTCCACGTAGTTCAGGAGGTGGGGGTCCATGTGCATCTCGGAGCCGATGCCGTGGCCGCCGTACTCCTCGATGATCCCGTACTTGCCCTTCGGCGGACGCGGCTGGCGGCGGATGTAGCTCTCGATCGCCCGGGAGACGTCCACCAGGCGGTTCCCCTTCTTCACCGCCGCGATCCCGGCCCACATCGACTCCTCGGTGACCCGCGAGAGCTCGATCAGCTCCGGGGCGTGACCGGAGCCGACGAAGGCGGTGAAGGCCGCGTCGCCGTGCCAGCCGTCGACGATCGCGCCCGCGTCGATGGAGATGACGTCACCGTCCTTCAGGACGGTCTTCTCGTCCGGGATGCCGTGGACGACGACCTCGTTGACGGAGGTGCAGATGGTGGCGGGGAAGCCGCCGTACCCCAGGAAGTTCGACTTGGCGCCGTGCTCGGCGATCACCTTGCGGGCGACCTCGTCCAGGTCCCTCGTCGTGGCACCGGGCACCGCGGCCTCACGGGTCGCCGCGTGGATGGCGGCGACGACCAGCCCCGCCTCGCGCATCTTCGCGATCTGCTCGGGGGTCTTGATCTCCACCATGGCGGCTGACGCCTTTCTGAGTACGGATACGGGGATACGTCAACGATACGGCCCGCCGGACCCGCACACGGCGACGGCCGCGGCGCCCCCTGAGGGGCACCGCGGCCGTGAACCGCGTACGGAGAAACGTCAGGCCGTCTTCTCGGCCTTCAGAGCGTGCATCGCGCGCTCCGTGACCTCGTCGACCTTGCCGAGCGCCGAGATCGTCACGACCAGGCCCTGGGCCCGGTAGTAGTCGATGATCGGCTCGGTCTCGTTGTGGTAGACCTCAAGGCGCTTGCGGACGGTGGCCTCGGTGTCGTCACCGCGCTGGTACAGCTCGCCGCCGCAGATGTCGCAGACACCCTCGGTCTTCGGCGCGTTGTAGGCGACGTGGAAGACGTGCGCGGAGTCGGTGCGGCAGATGCGCCGGCCGGCGATCCGCTTCACGACCTCGTCCTCGGGCACTTCGAGGTCCAGGACGGCGTCGAGCCGCACGCCGTCCGTCTTGAGCGCCTCGTCGAGGGCCTCGGCCTGCACCACGTTGCGCGGGAAGCCGTCGAGCAGGAAACCGCTCTGCGCGTCCGGCTGCGCCATGCGGTCCTTGGCCATCCCGATGGTGACCTCGTCGGGCACCAGGTTGCCCGCGTCCATGTACGCCTTGGCCTGCTTGCCCAGGTCCGTGCCCTGGCTGATGTTGGCACGGAAGAGGTCGCCCGTGGAGATGTGCGGGATCCCGAGGTTCTTGGCGAGGAACGCGGCCTGCGTTCCCTTGCCGGCACCGGGCGGCCCGACGAGGACGATTCGCATCAGCGGAGGAACCCTTCGTAATTGCGCTGCTGGAGCTGGCTCTCGATCTGCTTCACGGTCTCCAGACCCACACCCACGATGATGAGGATGCTTGTCCCGCCCAGCGGGAAGCTCTGGTTGGCCCCGAAGATCACCAACGCCATCGTCGGTACGAGCGCGATCAGTCCCAGATACAGCGACCCCGGCCAGGTGATCCGGTTGAGCACGTAGCTCAGGTACTCAGCAGTAGGTCGACCAGCCCGGATGCCCGGGATGAAGCCACCATACTTCTTCATGTTGTCGGCGACTTCCTCGGGGTTGAACGAGATCGCCACATAGAAGAAGGCGAAGAACACGATCAACAGGAAGTAGCTGATGATGTAGTACGGGTGGTCGCCCTTGACGAAGTTGTCCTTGATCCAGGTGGCCCAGCCCGCGGTCGAGTTCGAGAACTGCACGACCAGTGCGGGAATGTAGAGCAGCGAGGACGCGAAGATGACGGGAATCACACCCGCCTGGTTGACCTTCAGCGGAATGTAGGTCGAGGTGCCGCCGTAGGAACGGCGGCCGATCATGCGCTTCGCGTACTGCACCGGAATACGGCGCTGGGCCTGCTCGACGAAGACCACCAGGGCGACCATGACCAGGCCGACCAGGATGACGGTGCCGAACTCGATCCAGCCCTGGGCCAGGTGCCCCTGCTTCTTGATGGCCCACAGCGACGTGGGGAAGCTGGAGGCGATCGAGATGAACATCAGGATCGACATGCCGTTGCCGATGCCGCGGTCGGTGATGAGCTCACCGAGCCACATGACGGCGGCGGTGCCGGCGGTCATGGTGATGACCATCGTGATGGTGGTGAAGATCGACCGGTTGGGCACGATCTCGCTGGCGACCTGGCAGCCGCTGAACAGCGCACCCGAGCGGGCGGTGGCCACCAGGCCGGTGCCCTGGAGGATCGCCAGGGCGACCGTCAGGTAACGCGTGTACTGCGTGATCTTGGCCGTGCCTGCCTGGCCCTCCTTCTTGAGGGCTTCCAGGCGCGGGATCACCACGGTCAGCAGCTGCAGGATGATGCTCGCCGTGATGTACGGCATGATGCCCAGCGCGAAGATCGTGATCTGCAGCAGCGCGCCGCCGCTGAACATGTTCACCAGGCCGAAGAGGCTGTTGCCCTGCTGGGCCTGGTCGACACAGATCTGAACGTTCTTGTAGCTCACACCCGGGATCGGGACGTGCGTCCCCATCCGGTAGAGCACGATGATGCCGAGCGTGAAGAGCAGCTTCTTGCGCAGGTCAGGCGTCTTGAACGCCTGGGCGAACGCGGTGAGCACGGTGCCTCCTGCGACCCCCGCGCCAGGTGCGCAAGAGGTGACGGTCTTGAGGATCGACGAATACGAATGAGTCAGAGGAACCGGACGGCATACCGCACGGAAACTTAGACAGTGCACGCCACCTTACCGGCGACCCTGCCCCCCTAGGAACGACCAACCGGGGATGCCCCATATGAGAGGGCATCCCCGGTCGGATGTTCAGGCCAACGAGCTGTCTCAGACGAGCTCGGTGACGGTGCCGCCGGCGGCGGCAATCTTCTCCTTGGCGGAGCCGGAGACGGCGTCGACCGTCACCTGCAGCGCCACGGAGATCTCGCCCTGGCCCAGGACCTTGACGAGGCTGTTCTTGCGCACGGCACCCTTGGCGACCAGGTCGGCAACGGTGACTTCGCCACCCTCGGGGTAGAGGGCGCCGAGCTTGTCCAGGTTCACGACCTGGTACTCGGTGCGGAACGGGTTCTTGAAGCCCTTCAGCTTCGGAAGACGCATGTGGAGGGGCATCTGGCCACCCTCGAAGCGCTCCGGAACCTGGTAACGGGCCTTCGTACCCTTGGTACCACGGCCGGCCGTCTTACCCTTCGACGCCTCACCACGACCCACACGGGTCTTGGCGGTCTTGGCGCCCGGGGCGGGACGGAGGTCGTGGGCCTTCAGCGGCTTGTTCTCCGCCATGTCAGTCGACCTCCTCAACCGTCACGAGGTGGCGGACGGTGTGAACCATTCCGCGGAACTCGGGGCGGTCCTCCTTGACAACCGTGTCGTTCATGCGCTTGAGACCAAGCGAACGCAGGGTGTCGCGGTGGTTCTGCTTGCTGCCGATGTACGACTTCGTCTGCGTGATCTTGAGACGGGCCATTACGCACCCGCCCCGGCACGCGCACGAAGCAGAGCCGCGGGGGCGACGTCCTCGAGGGGCAGACCGCGGCGGGCCGCGATCTCCTCGGGACGCTGCAGGCCCTTGAGGGCCGCCACGGTCGCGTGCACGATGTTGATCGCGTTGGAGGAGCCGAGCGACTTCGACAGGATGTCGTGAACGCCGGCGCACTCCAGGACGGCGCGCACCGGGCCACCGGCGATAACACCGGTACCGGGGGACGCCGGCTTCAGCAGCACGACGCCCGCGGCACGCTCACCCGTGATGGGGTGCGGGATGGTGCCCTGGATGCGGGGAACCTTGAAGAAGTTCTTCTTGGCTTCCTCGACACCCTTGGCGATGGCCGCGGGAACTTCCTTGGCCTTGCCGTAACCGACACCTACGGTGCCGTCACCGTCGCCCACCACGACCAGCGCGGTGAAGCTGAAGCGGCGACCACCCTTGACAACCTTGGCAACGCGGTTGATCGCGACAACGCGCTCAACGTAGGCGGTCTTCTCGGCGGCAGCGCCACCGTCGCGACCCTTCCGGTCCCGCCGCTCGCCGCCACCGGCACCGCTTCCGCGGCGCTGGGGTCCAGCCATTGGATTTACCTCTCTCTGTTACGTCCGTTAGTCCCGGAACCGGGGCTTAGAACTTCAGCCCGGCTTCGCGGGCGGCGTCAGCCAGAGCGGCAATGCGCCCGGCGTACCTGTTGCCACCACGGTCGAACACGACGGCTTCGACACCGGCGGCCTTGGCGCGCTCGGCGACCAGGGCCCCGACCGACTTGGCCTGCGCGGACTTGTCGCCCTCGCCACCACGGATCGACGCGTCCAGGTTCGACGCCGACGCCAGGGTGTGACCCTTGATGTCGTCGATGACCTGAGCGGTGATGCCGCGGTTGGAACGCGTCACGACGAGGCGCGGACGCTCCGCCGTACCCGACACGTGCTTGCGGATGCGGACGTGGCGGCGCGCCTTGGCCGCACGCTTGTAAGCGTCGCCCTTGGCGATCTTCACACCGTATGCCATGGCTTACTTACCAGCCTTTCCGACCTTGCGGCGGATGACCTCGCCGGCGTACTTGACGCCCTTGGCCTTGTACGGGTCGGGCTTCCGCAGCTTGCGGATGTTCGCCGCGACCTCGCCGACCTTCTGCTTGTCGATGCCCTCGACCGAGAACTTCGTGGGCGTCTCGACCTTGAAGGTGATGCCTTCGGGGGCCTCGATGGTGATCGGGTGGCTGTATCCGAGCGCGAACTCCAGGTTGGAGCCCTTCGCCTGGACGCGGTAACCGACACCACTGATCTCGAGCGCCTTGACGTATCCCTGGGTCACGCCGGTGATCATGTTCGCCACCAGCGTGCGGGACAGGCCGTGCAGGGCCTTGTTCTGACGCTCGTCGTTGGGACGGGTGACGTTGAGAACGCCGTCCTCGCCCTTAACAATCTCGATCGGCGCGGCAACGGTGTGCGAGAGGGTGCCCTTGGGGCCCTTCACGCTGACCGTGCGGCCGTCGATGGTGACGTCCACACCAGCGGGAACCGGAATGGGGAGCTTGCCGATACGCGACATGAGCTTTCCTTCCTTTCCCGACTACCAGACGTAGGCGAGGACTTCCCCACCCACGCCCTTCTTGCCTGCCTGCTGACCGGTCAGGAGACCGTGGGACGTGGAGATGATCGCCACGCCCAGGCCGCCGAGGACCTTCGGCAGGTTGGTGGACTTCGCGTACACGCGCAGACCCGGCTTCGAGATCCGCTTGATGCCGGCGATGGAGCGCTCGCGGTTCGGGCCGAACTTCAGCTCGAGGACGAGGTTCTTGCCGACCTCGGCGTCCTCGACCTTCCAGCCGGTGATGAAGCCCTCCTGCTGGAGGATCTCCGCGATGTGCGACTTGATCTTGCTGTGCGGCATCACGACGGTGTCGTGGTACGCCGAGTTAGCGTTACGCAGACGAGTGAGCATGTCTGCGATGGGGTCAGTCATGGTCATGAATTGGCCTTCGGCCTCTCTCGCCGGGGTTTCCTGTATGCGCCATCCCTCTCCCCACTCATGGGCGGGACGGGTGCGGTGCGGGGACCTACGGCGTAGTAAGTCGTCTGGGCGGCGGACGCCCAACCCTCCTAGCCTAAGCCATGGAGGGAGGGGCCTCCGCCCACCCTTTACTTACCGAGAGACTCCGGAAAAACCCGAATAACGGGGTTTACCAGGAGCTCTTGGTCACGCCCGGCAGCTCGCCACGGTGAGCCATCTCACGAAGGCAGACGCGGCACAGGCCGAACTTGCGGTACACGGAGTGCGGCCGGCCACAACGCTGGCAGCGGGTGTACGCGCGCACAGCGAACTTGGGCTTACGGGCAGCCTTCGCGATGAGAGCCTTCTTCGCCATCTCGCTTACGCCTCCTTGAACGGGAAGCCGAGGTGACGGAGGAGCGCACGGCCCTCTTCGTCGTTGGTCGCCGTGGTGACCACGGTGATGTCCATACCCCGGGTACGGTCGATCTTGTCCTGGTCGATCTCGTGGAACATGACCTGCTCCGTGAGACCGAAGGTGTAGTTGCCACGGCCGTCGAACTGCTTCGGCGACAGACCACGGAAGTCACGGATACGCGGCAGCGCGAGCGACAGCGTACGGTCCAGGAACTCCCACATACGGTCACCACGGAGGGTGACGTGGCAGCCGATCGGCTGACCCTCACGCAGCTTGAACTGCGCGATGGACTTCCGGGCCTTCGTCACGGCCGGCTTCTGGCCGGTGATCGTGGTCAGGTCGCGGATGGCGCCGTCGATCAGCTTGGAGTCGCGGGCGGCGTCGCCCACACCCATGTTGACGACGACCTTGACGAGGCCGGGGATCTGCATGACGTTCTCGTACGAGAACTCCTCACGCAGCTTGCCCGCGATCTCCTCGCGGTACTTCGTCTTGAGACGCGGAGTGGTGGTGGTAGCCATCAGATGTCCTCACCCGTCCGCTTGGCAACGCGAACCTTGTTGCCCTCGTCGTCGAAGCGGTAACCGACACGCGTGACGACCTTGTTGCCGTCCTTCTCCACGACGAGCTGAACGTTGCTCACGTGGATCGGGGCCTCGGTGGTCACGATGCCGCCGGTCTGCGAACCGCGAGCGGTCTGGCCGGCCTTCGTGTGCTTCTTGACCCGGTTGACACCCTCGACCAGGACGCGGTCCTCGCGGGGGAAGGCCGCGATGACCTTGCCCTGCTTGCCCTTGTCCTTACCGGTGATGACCTGGACCAGGTCGCCCTTCTTGATCTTCATGCTTACAGCACCTCCGGCGCGAGCGAGATGATCTTCATGAACTTCTTCTCGCGCAGCTCCCGGCCCACCGGGCCGAAGATGCGGGTGCCGCGGGGGTCGCCATCGTTCTTGAGGATGACGGCCGCGTTCTCGTCGAAGCGGATGTACGAGCCGTCCTGACGACGACGCTCCTTGACGGTGCGCACGACGACAGCCTTGACGACGTCGCCCTTCTTCACGTTGCCACCGGGGATCGCGTCCTTGACGGTGGCGACAATGACGTCACCGATGCCCGCGTAGCGGCGACCGGAGCCACCGAGAACACGGATGCAAAGGATCTCCTTGGCACCAGTGTTGTCGGCGACACGCAGTCGCGACTCCTGCTGGATCACGTCTATCTCCTGATCGTCTGCCGGTTCCCGGCCGGGGCCTGATCTCTCAAGCCCCGACCGAGCCTGGCGGAACTGATCCTGAGCGAAAGCTCAGGAAATTACTTGGCCTTCTCGAGGATCTCGACGATGCGCCAGCGCTTGGTCGCCGACAGCGGACGCGTCTCCATGATGAGGACGCGGTCGCCGACGCCGGCAGCGTTCTGCTCGTCGTGCGCCTTGAGCTTGTTCGTACGGCGGATGACCTTGCCGTACAGCGCGTGCTTCACGCGGTCCTCGACAGCGACGACGACGGTCTTGTCCATCTTGTCGCTGACGACCAGACCCTCACGGGTCTTGCGGAAACCGCGCGCTTCAGTCGTCTCAGTCACATTCTTCTCGCTCATCAGGCGCTCTCCACCGTCTCGATGCCCAGCTCGCGCTCGCGCATCAGGGTGTAGATCCGGGCGATGTCCTTACGGACGGACTTGAGCCGACCGTGGTTCTCGAGCTGGCCGGTCGCCGCCTGGAAGCGGAGGTTGAACAGCTCTTCCTTGGCCTCGCTGAGCTTGGCAACAAGCTCCTCGTTGCCCAGTTCGCGCAGCTCGGACGCCTTGGTACCGGCCGACATCACGACTCACCTGCCTCGCGCCGAACGATCCGGCACTTCATCGGAAGCTTGTGAGCAGCGCGGGTGAGCGCCTCACGAGCAATCTTCTCGTTCGGGTAGGACAGCTCGAACATCACCCGGCCCGGGTGAACGTTCGCGACCCACCACTCGGGGGAACCCTTACCGGAACCCATGCGGGTCTCGGCGGGCTTCTTCGTGAGCGGGCGGTCCGGGTAGATGTTGATCCAGACCTTGCCGCCACGCTTGATGTGGCGGGTCATCGCGATACGAGCCGCCTCGATCTGGCGGTTGGTCACGTAAGCCGGCGTGAGGGCCTGAATGCCGTACTCGCCGAACGCAACCGTCGTACCACCCTTGGCCATACCGCGGCGCTTGGGGTGGTGCTGCTTGCGGTGCTTGACCCTACGGGGGATCAGCATTTCGGTCAGGCCTCCGTTCCGGTGCTCTCAGCCGGAGCGGCGGCGGCGGGAGCCTCGGCCTTGGGGGCCTCGGCAGCCGGCGCAGCCTGCTGCGGCTTGCGGCCGCGACCGCCACGCTCGCCGCCACGACCACCGCGGCCACCGGCCGGACGGTCGTTGGCGCCACCACGGGCCGGGCGGTTACCCGCACGGGCCGCTGCGTTCTCGGCGCGGACCTCGGCGATGTTCTTGACATCGCCCTTGTAGATCCAGACCTTCACGCCGATGCGGCCGAAGGTCGTCTTGGCCTCGAAGAAGCCGTAGTCCACGTTCGCGCGGAGCGTGTGCAGGGGCACACGGCCCTCGCGGTAGAACTCCGAGCGGGACATCTCGGCGCCGCCGAGACGGCCACCACACTGGATCTTGATGCCCTTGGCGCCGGCCTTCATCGTGCCCTGCATGCTCTTGCGCATGGCACGACGGAAGGAGACGCGGGAGGAGAGCTGCTCGGCGACGGCCTGCGCGACCAGCTGAGCGTCCATCTCGGGGTTCTTGACCTCGAGGATGTTCAGCTGGACCTGCTTGCCCGTGAGCTTCTCGAGGTCGCCGCGGATGCGGTCGGCCTCGGCGCCACGGCGGCCGATGACGATGCCCGGACGAGCGGTGTGGATGTCCACACGCACGCGGTCACGGGTGCGCTCGATCTCCACCTTCGAGATGCCGGCGCGCTCCATGCCGGACGTCATCATCCGACGGATGGCGACGTCTTCCTTGACGTAGTCCTTGTACAGCTTGTCGGCGTACCACCGGGACTTGAAGTCCGTGGTAATGCCGAGCCGGAACCCGTGCGGGTTTACCTTCTGGCCCATTACCGGGTTCCTTCCTTGCTGCTGACGACCACGGTGATGTGGCTGGTCCGCTTACGGATCCGGTAGGCACGGCCCTGAGCACGCGGACGGAACCGCTTCAGGGTCGGGCCCTCGTCCACGTACGCCTCGCTGATGACCAGCGAAGAGGCGTCGGTGTGGTCGTAGTTGTGTGCAGCGTTGGCAATGGCGCTGTCCAGCACCTTGCCAACCGGCACGCTCGCGGCCTGCGGGGCGAAACGCAGGACCGCCTGAGCCTCCGTGGCATCCATGCCACGGATGAGGTCCACCACGCGGCGGGCCTTCATGGGCGTGACGCGGATGTACCGCGCCTGGGCCCTGGCTTCCATGGTTGTCCCTTCGGTGTAAGTCATAGTCGTTCCACCCCGCGTTAGCGGCGCTTCGACTTCCGGTCGTCCTTGACGTGGCCGCGGAAGGTGCGAGTCGGCGAGAACTCACCGAGCTTGTGGCCGACCATCGACTCGGTGACGAACACCGGGACGTGGGTCTTGCCGTTGTGCACCGCGATCGTGTGGCCCAGCATGCTGGGGATGATCATCGAGCGACGGGACCAGGTCTTGATGACGTTCTTGGTGCCTGCCTCGTTCTGTACGTCCACCTTCTTGATGAGGTGTCCGTCGACGAAGGGCCCCTTCTTGAGACTGCGCGGCATCTAAACCCGCTCCTAGCGCTTCTTGTTCGTCTTGCGGCGGCGGACGATGTACTTGCTCGATGCCTTCTTCGGCGAGCGAGTACGACCCTCCTTCTGACCCCACGGCGAGACCGGGTGGCGACCACCGGAGGTCTTGCCCTCACCACCACCGTGCGGGTGGTCAACCGGGTTCATCGCGACACCGCGGACGGTCGGGCGAACGCCCTTCCAGCGCATACGGCCGGCCTTGCCCCAGTTGATGTTCGACTGCTCGGCGTTGCCGACCTCGCCGATCGTGGCGCGGCAGCGGGCGTCGACCAGCCGGATCTCGCCGGACGGCATACGAAGGTGGGCCATCGTGCCCTCCTTCGCCAGCAGCTGCACGGAGGCACCCGCGGAACGGGCGAACTTCGCGCCGCCGCCGGGCCGCAGCTCGATGGCGTGGATGGTCGTACCGACCGGGATGTTGCGCAGCGCCAGGTTGTTACCGGGCTTGATGTCGGCGGCCGGGCCGTTCTCGACACGGTCGCCCTGGCTCAGGCCACGGGGGGCGATGATGTAGCGCTTCTCGCCGTCCGCGTAGTGCAGGAGCGCGATGCGCGCGGTGCGGTTGGGGTCGTACTCGATGTGAGCGACCTTCGCCGGCACGCCGTCCTTGTCGTGACGACGGAAGTCGATCACTCGGTAGGCGCGCTTGTGGCCACCGCCCTGGTGGCGGACGGTCACACGACCGGTGTTGTTACGGCCGCCCTTGCTGTGCAGGGGGCGGACCAGCGACTTCTCCGGCGTGGACCGCGTGATCTCGACAAAGTCGGCGACGCTGGAGCCACGACGGCCCGGAGTCGTCGGCTTGTACTTGCGGATACCCATTTCTCAGTCCTCGTCCGATATTCGGACCAGGGCGCTCCGTTAGGAGGCCTGGCCGAAGATGTCGATACGGTCGCCCTCAGCGAGGGTCACGATGGCGCGCTTCGTGTCGGCGCGCTTGCCGAAACCGGTCTTGGTGCGCTTGCGCTTACCCTGACGGTTGATCGTGTTGACCCCGGTGACCTTGACCGAGAAGACCGCCTCGACGGCCTGCTTGATCTGGGTCTTGTTGGCGCCGGGCGCGACGATGAACGTGTACTTGTTCTCGTCCAGCAGCGCGTAGCTCTTCTCGGAGACGACCGGCTTGATCAGCAGGTCGCGCGGGTCCGTGAAGGTCTTGCTGGTAACGGTCGCCGACATCAGGCGTCGCTCCCTTCGGTCTCAGCGGTCTGGGGGCCAGACACGAAGGACTCGAAGGCGGCCTGAGTGAAGACCACGTCGTCGGAGACGATCACGTCGTACGTGTTCAGCTGGCCCGGCTCCAGGATGTGCACCTGGGGCAGGTTGCGGGCGGACAGCCACGCGGCCTCGTCGGCGCGGTCGACGACCAGGAGCAGGTTCTTGCGCTCCGAGATCTTGCCGAACAGCGTCTTGGCGGCCTTGGTGGACACCGCACCGTCGACCACGCCGGTGACGACGTGGATACGGCTGTGGCGCGCCCGGTCCGAGAGGGCACCGCGCAGGGCGGCGGCCTTCATCTTCTTCGGGGTGCGCTGCGAGTAGTCACGCGGCTGCGGGCCGTGGACGACGCCACCGCCGGCGAACTGCGGCGCGCGGGTCGAACCCTGACGGGCGCGGCCGGTGCCCTTCTGGCGGTAAGGCTTCTTGCCACCACCACGGACTTCACCGCGGGTCTTGGTCTTGTGCGTGCCCTGGCGGGCAGCCGCGAGCTGAGCGACGACGACCTGGTGGATCAGCGGAACGCTGGTCTTGGCGTCGAAGATCTCCGCGGGGAGCTCGACGGTCCCGGCCTTGTCGCCCGCAGGCGAAAGGATGTCAATGGTGCTCATCGGTTCCTCAAACCCCCTTGGCCGCGGTGCGGACCAGGACGAGGCCACCGTTGGGGCCGGGGACGGCGCCCTTGATGAGCAGCAGACCCTTCTCGGCGTCAACGGCGTGGACGGTCAGGTTCTGGGTGGTCACACGCTCGTTGCCCATGCGACCCGCCATGCGGAGGCCCTTGAACACACGGCCAGGGGTGGCGCAGCCACCGATGGAACCGGGCGAGCGGTGCTTGCGCTGGGTACCGTGACCGGCGCCCAGGCCCTTGAAGTTGTGACGCTTCATGACACCGGCGAAGCCCTTGCCCTTGCTCTTGCCCGTGACGTCGACCTTGACGCCGGACTCGAACACCTCGGCAGTGATCTCCTGGCCCAGCGTGTACTCGCTGGCGTCAGGGGTGCGGAGCTCCACCAGGTGGCGGCGCGGGGTCACGTCGGCCTTGGCGAAGTGGCCCTTGAGGGGCTTGTTCACCTTGCGCGGGTCGATCTCGCCGAAGGCGATCTGGACCGACTCGTAGCCGTCGACGTCGTTGGTGCGAACCTGCGTCACGACGCACGGCCCGGCCTTGACGACGGTGACCGGAACAACGCGGTTGTTCTCGTCCCACACCTGCGTCATGCCGAGCTTCTCGCCCAGGACGCCCTTGATGTTCTTGCTCATCTCGGCCCGTCCCTTCAGAGCTTGATCTCGATGTCGACACCGGCCGGGAGGTCGAGGCGCATCAGCGAGTCAACCGTCTTCGGCGTGGGGTCGAGGATGTCGATGAGGCGCTTGTGGGTGCGCATCTCGAAGTGCTCGCGAGAGTCCTTGTACTTGTGCGGCGACTTGATGACGCAGTACACGTTCTTCTCAGTGGGCAGCGGCACCGGGCCCGCGACCGACGCACCAGTGCGGGTCACCGTCTCGACGATCTTCTTCGCCGAGGAGTCGATGACCTCGTGGTCGTAGGCCTTGAGCCGGATGCGGATCTTCTGTCCCGCCATGGCTACCTAGTAGTCCTTTGTCTCGTAACGCTCTGGAACCCGGGGGTTCTGTTGGCCTCCGCCTCCGACCCACGCGGTCGGGCGTGTCGCACTCCCTCTACGCAGAAATCCCATAAGGATTTCCCAACCAAGGGGATGCGGGCCGTGGACCTCGCGAACGGGGGCAGAACACCCACCGGGCGCCTGGCTGGAGCCCCGCTGACACTTCCCGGAAGATTCCCGTACGTCCGCCTCAGCGCTGCCGCAGGCGACAGATGGGGCGACGAGTACTGTGGGACTCGCTTCCGGTCCTCCCGGCGGGAGGCGCGCAGCATCGGCACTCAACCGAGCAACCCCGACAGTCTGCCACACCCGGCCGGGCCCTGGCCAATCGAGCCGAGGATCGTACCCCACGTCACATGGGGGTGAGCACTGGGCGGGGCGGCGAGGGCGGATGACAGCGCGGGCCACGCCCCGGGCGCCTCGGCCCCCGGAGGCTCTGCCAGCACATCAGGGCGGCCCCGGTGAGGCGGGGCCGTCACTGCCCCGGCCCGCCCCATTCCACGACCCACTGCCCCTCGTCGAAAAACGCCTTGAGCGACTCCCGGTCCTCCACCCAGTAGTCGCCGCACCGGCGACTGAAGCCCGAGTCGTACGCCAGCAGAATCAAAAAGCTCGACGGCGAGTCGGGAAGCTCCTGCACCTTCACGTATTTGCCGGCGTCGTCTCCGGACCGGATCCAGCCGACCTTGCCAATCTCGATCATCGCTCCTCCCGACCAAGCGAACCTGATTGTTCACCACGGCTGCAGGACCCCGGCAAGTGACCGGCCTCACACCCGTGGAGGAACCTGGCCCGGAAGGGATCGGGGTATCCGGCTCCCCAGGTGAATGCGGAATGACGTCCGAGAGGAATTCCGGCAAACAATTCCCTCCCAATCCCCATAACCCCGTATTCGCAT
>NZ_JBJHPC010000371.1:0-7275 GCF_045257485.1 Streptomyces sp. YS-3
CCTGGCCGGCCGGGCCGTCGGACTCCGCGGACGGGTCGGCGGACGGGTCGGCTCCGGTCGCCTCGGCCTCCGCCTGGGCGCGCAGTCGGCGGGCACGGCGGCCCTCCCCGTCGCGGGCGGGGGGCAGCACCGGCTGCTCCTCCTCGGGCAGGTCGTCGTCGATCCGGCGGCGCCGGCCCGGCAGGGCGAGTACGACGAGCACCAGGGCGAGGAGGGACTGGGCCCAGATCCACGCGGTGTGGGCGAAGGGGGCGTCGTAGGTGATGTCCAGGCGGCCACCGGCCGCGGGCAGTTGGAAGCCCTGGGCCCAGCCGTCGACGGTGGTCTTCTTCAGCGGCTTGCCGTCGAGGGTCGCGGTCCAGCCGGGCGCGGCCCGGTCGGCGATGCGCAGGACGCGGCCGTCCGCTCCGGCCGGGATCCTGGTGTGGACGTCGACCGGGTCGGCGGCGACGGCCACCGGCTCGGCGGCGCCCGGCTGCGCCGAGCCCGCGGCGGCGGAGGCGGCGGGCGGCATGATGACCGCGCGGGCCACCTGCCGGTCGACCCGCCACAGGGCGCTGCCGTCGAGCTGGCTCAGCCGGCTGAGGCCGGGGGTGGTGTCCAGGACGCGCCCGAAGGCGCGGGGGGCTCCGTCGCGTACGAGCACATAGCGCACGGCGAAGCCGCTGAGCTGGGAGGACTGGTCGGCGCCGGAGCCGGCGACCAGGTTGGCGACGACCTTGTCCAGGCGCGGGTCGCTGCCGCCGGAGGCGGCGAGTTCGGCGTCGCCGAGGCGGCCTCCGGAGCCGCGGACCAGGGTGTAGGAGACCTTGGCGGGCGAGGTGCCGCCCAGGACGAGGGTGCGGGCCTGGTCGCGGGTGCCGCTCTCCTCGGCGACGAAGGCGGGCACCTGCACCGGGTCGCGGCGCTCCAGCGGCCCGTCGGCGCCGCGCAGCATCCAGCCGCCCGCCGCGATCAGCGGGGCGACCGCGGCGGCCAGGGCGATCAGCGCGGCGACCGGCTGGCGCCAGCCGAAGCCGTGGGCGGCGACGCGCTCCTTGGCTCCCTCGGCGCCGAGCACGGTGGCGGCGATCAGGGCGAGGCCGTAGACGAGGGTGGCGGGGCCGGCCCAGCCGTCGTTGTTGGAGAGGGCGGCGAAGAGGAAGCCGGTGAGGGCGACGGCCCAGGCGGTGCGGACCGCGAACTCCCGCTCCCCGCGCAGCAGCGCGGCGAGCGCGGCCAGCACGAAGCCGACGAGAAGCAGTCCGCCGACCGTCTTGGGGCCGCCGGGGCTCGCGCCGAGCAGGTCGAGCGCGGAGGCCGCGCCCTTGCCGTACTCCAGACCGGCCTCGTGGAGGAAGCCGGACGGGCCGGTGAGCAGGGTCAGCGACCAGGGGGCGAGGATCAGGAGGGGGGTGCCGACGGCGGCGAGGAAGCGCGGGCCGTAGGCGGTGAGGTCGTCGCGGCGCAGCGCCAGGACGGCGAGGCCGAGCAGCACGGCGAGCGGCCAGACGACGGGGGTGAACGCCATGGCGGCGGTGAGCAGCAGCGCGTACGTCCAGGTGGCGCGCCAGGAGCCGCGGCCGTCGCCGCGCAGGCCCGCGGCGGTGACGCCGGCGCGGGCGATGGGCGGCAGGAGGACGGCGAGGACGGCGGTGCCCAGACGGCCGGTGGCGAGGGCGCCGGTGGCGGCGGGCAGGAAGGCGTAGGCGACGGCCGCCCAGGCGCGCAGCAGGCGCGACTCGACGAGCGGGCGGGAGGCGAAGTAGGCGGTGAGACCGGCCAGCGGGACCGAGCAGACCAGCAGCAGGGTCAGGGCGAAGCCGGTGGAGCCGAAGCAGAGCGCGGCGAGGGCGGCGATGGCCGCGAGGTAGGGCGGCGCGGTCTGGGTGCCGCCGGTGCCGACGGGGTGCCAGGCGTCCGCGTAGCGGCCCCACAGGTCGCCGACGCCCGGGGGCGAGGGCAGCAGGGCGCCGCCGGAGAGGGCGCCGCCGCCGAGCAGTTCGCGGCAGGCGACCAGTGAGATCAGCAGGAGCAGGGCGAACAGGACGGGCGCGGGTTTGCGGGCGATCTTCTTGAGCCGCGCGAACTGCTCGATCTCCAGGAAGTCGGCGTCGTCGCCGCCGGGGCCGGACTCGACGGCACCGTGCCGGGAGCCGCCGGTGTCGTCGGTGTCCGCGCCGAAGCTGGAGGCGACCTGTTCGACGGTGGCGCGGACGGTGGCGCCGGGGGGCGGGAAGAGCGGGCGCAGTTCGCTCGCCTCCACCGCCGCCTTGCCGCGTCTCTTGCGTCCGGCGAGGATCCGGCCTGGCCGCAGCAGGGTCGCGGACAGGCCCATGATCTCGTCGACGGCCTGGCCGGGTGCCTTGCCCAGCAGATAGGCGAGGGTGCGCAGGACGGTGCCGACGAGGATGCGCAGGAAGACGTAGGGCAGCGCGGCGGGGCGGGAGTTGACGAGCATCGTGTAGACGGCGCCCGCCTTGTCGACGCGGTGCGGGTCGACGGCGGAGCGGCCCGCGCAGTCGACGGTGCGGCGCTCGCGGGCGGCGGCCTCGGCGTGCCGGACGACGGCTTCGGGGGCGACGAGGACGGAGTGGCCGGCGGCGTGGGCGCGCCAGCACAGGTCGACGTCGTCGCGCATCAGCGGCAGCCGGCGGTCGAAGCCGCCGAGCTCCTCCCACACGTCGCGGCGGATCAGCATGCCGGCGGAGGAGACGGACAGCACGGGGCGGACCTGGTCGTGCTGCCCCTGGTCCTGTTCGCGCCGGTCCAGGCCGGTCCAGCGGCGACCGCTGCGGGCGATGGAGACGCCCACTTCGAGCAGTTGCTTGCGGTCGTACCAGCCGCGGAGCTTGGGGCCGACGATCGCGGCGTGGGCGTCGGAGTCGGCGACGCGCAGCAGTTCGGCGAGGGCGTCGGGCGCGGGGGCGCAGTCGTCGTGCAGCAGCCAGAGCCACTGCACGGGCTCGCCGTGCGGCAGTTCGGGCAGGTCGTAGCTGTCGTCGCGCCAGCTGCGCGAGACCGGGTCCCAGCCGCTGGGCCGCTTCAGGTACGGGAGTTCCTCGGGGCCGAGCACCGGCGCGGTGCGGGCGGCCTCGTCGACGGCGGCGCCGAAGCCGGTGCGGCGCGCGAGGTGCAGGACGCGCTCGTCGCCGAGGGCCTCGGTGACCAGGCGGGCGGAGTCGTCGGCGCTGCCGGTGTCGGCCGCGTACGCGCTCTGTACGGGGCGTTCCTGGCCGAGGAGACCGGCGAGGGCGTCGGGGAGCCAGCGCGCGCCGTCGTGCGAGACGAGCACGGCGGTGACGACGTGTCGCGGGAACTCGGGTGCGTGGGCGGAAACGAGCGGTGATGCCGCGGCCTCGGAGTACGGGGCCGTCGACTGGCTGTGCACGGACATCGAGGTACGGGCCCCTCCGGCCGGGGTCCGGGGGTTGGGGGCCCCGGAGGCTGCTGTGCTGACTGGCAGCGCCCCACACTAATGGCTGAGGAACACGGCGGTCCGCCGCCTGCGGAGGCCGGGTGGAGCCGGAGGGGTCCCGGAGGGGGACCTCAGGGGGCAAAGGCCCCGAAAAAACTAGACCGCCGCCTTCTTCAGGCGGCGGCGCTCCCGTTCGGACAGTCCGCCCCAGATGCCGAAACGTTCGTCGTTCGCGAGGGCGTATTCAAGGCACTCGGAGCGGACTTCGCAGGCGAGGCAGACCTTCTTGGCCTCTCTGGTGGAGCCGCCCTTCTCCGGAAAAAAGGACTCGGGGTCGGTCTGGGCGCACAGCGCGCGCTCCTGCCAGCCGAGTTCTTCGTCCACATCGTCGACCAGCAGCTCCTGGAACACCTCGGTCATGTGCACCCCTCGTCTGTCTTTGCTGCCCCGTGATGCTGCCGTTACCGATTTCGGCCGAACGACACGAGTGAAATTACAAGTGTGTGGATCCGGGCCAGTCAAGCTGAGATCTGCTATTGGGCCCCGTATTCACTCTGCGGAACCAAGCCTATACGGAAAGTGTTCAAATCGGCAAAAACCATGACACATGCCAATGGCCCAATCGCACCTCCCTCACCTGCCCAGAGAAGACGAATCCAAAATCGATCTTGTTGCGTTCCGACGGCGGAAGCGATTGGGATCACAGTCCGGTCACGACGGCGCCGCGGTGTTTGCCGATGCGGTTGCAGCGCCACATCTCCGGCACCGGCCGTGCACAAACCTTTCTCCGGGCCCCGTAACCGGATGAGGTGAAACATTGCACCCAAATCGGGTATTGAGTTGACAGCTCGGCTCTTCTTGGTCACCTTTGAGTCCATGCCAGCCACCGCAGCGCTCTTCGCGACCCACGTCCGTGGGTTCCGCAGCGCTGTCCAGGCGCGCTGTTGCTGTTCCAGCTGTTGATGCCGTAGCGCTCCGGCTCTCCCCGTGTTCCGTCCGGCCCTCCGGGCCCTCGCGCATCCGCGCGCACACGCATTCGCGACACCCCGCACTCGTCACCGAGTCCCTGCCGAGGAACCACCGCACCCATGAACAGCGACAGCGACCTGCAGATCGCCGGCGACCTCTTCGAGGTCCTGCACCTCCTCCAGCCCGCCCGTGAGCACCCCGCGACCGTCGCCGACTTCGTCGGCCTGGCCCGCTCCATCGCGGCCGACCGGGCGCAGTGGGCGCCGCTCGTCCAGTACGACGCCACCAGCCGCTGGTACCACCGGCTGCGCACCGGGCCCGGCTACGAGGTGTGGCTGCTGTCCTGGGTGCCCGGGCAGCGCAGCGGACTGCACGACCACGGCGCCTCCTCGGGGGTACTGACCGTGCTCGAGGGCGAGTTGAGCGAGCGCACCGAACGCGGCACGCGCGCGCTGGCCGCCGGCGCCCAGCGCGTCTTCGCGCCCGGCTATGTCCACGAGGTCGTCAACGACTCGCTGGAGCCGGCCGTCAGCCTGCACGTGTACTACCCGGGCCTGACCGACATGCCGATGCACCAGAGCCAGTCCGCTCTGTCCACAGCCGCCGCCCACGATGTCGTGACCGCCTGACAGACTGCTGTCCATGCGCATTGTGGTTCTGGCCGGCGGCATCGGCGGTGCCCGTTTCCTGCGCGGCCTCAAGCAGGCCGCGCCGGACGCGGACATCACGGTGGTCGGCAACACCGGTGACGACATCCATCTGTTCGGGCTGAAGGTCTGCCCCGACCTCGACACGGTGATGTACACCCTGGGCGGTGGCATCAACGAGGAGCAGGGCTGGGGCCGGACCGACGAGTCCTTCCACGTCAAGGAGGAGCTCGCGGCGTACGGGGTGGGACCCGAGTGGTTCGGCCTGGGCGACCGCGACTTCGCGACCCACATCGTCCGTACGCAGATGCTCGGCGCGGGCTATCCGCTGAGCGCGGTGACGGAGGCGCTCTGCGCCCGCTGGCAGCCGGGCGTCCGGCTGATCCCGATGTCCGACGACCGCGTCGAGACGCATGTGGCCGTCGAGGCCGACGGGGAGCGGAAGGTCATCCACTTCCAGGAGTACTGGGTGAAGCTGCGGGCGTCGCTCGACGCCACCGCGGTGGTGCCGGTCGGGGCGGAGCAGGCCAAGCCCGCGCCGGGCGTCCTGGAGGCCATCGCCGCCGCCGACGTGATCCTCTTCCCGCCGTCCAACCCGGTCGTCAGCGTCGGCACCATCCTGGCCGTGCCCGGCATCCGCGAGGCCATCGCGGAGGCGGGCGTTCCGGTGGTCGGGCTCTCCCCGATCGTCGGGGGCGCGCCGGTGCGGGGCATGGCGGACAAGGTGCTGGCCGCCGTCGGCGTGGAGTCGACGGCCGCGGCGGTCGCCGAGCACTACGGCTCGGGGCTGCTGGACGGCTGGCTGGTCGACACCGCCGACCGGGCCGCGGTGGAGCGGGTCGAGGCCGCGGGCATCCGCTGCCGCGCGGTGCCGCTGATGATGACGGACCTGGACGCGACGACCGCGATGGCGCGCGAGGCGCTGACGCTGGCGGAGGAGGTGCGCGCATGACGGCCGACGTCACCGCGGCCCCGGAGGGCGCGGGCGCCCCGCCCTCGTACCGGGTACGGGCCGTGGCCGGGATACCGGAAGTGCGGCCCGGGGACGATCTCGCCAAGCTCATCGCGACCGCCGCGCCCGGCCTCGCGGACGGGGACGTCCTGCTGGTCACCTCGAAGATCGTCTCCAAGGCGGAGGGCCGGATCGTCGAGGCGGCGGACCGGGAGGCGGCGATCGACGCCGAGACGGTACGGGTGGTGGCCCGGCGCGGCGCCCTGCGCATCGTGGAGAACCGGCAGGGCCTCGTCATGGCCGCGGCCGGCGTGGACGCCTCCAACACCCCCGCCGGGACCGTGCTGCTGCTCCCCGAGGACCCCGACGCCTCGGCCGAGGCGATCCGGGCCGGGATCCGGGCCGCGCTCGGGGTCGAGGTGGGCGTCCTGGTGACGGACACGTTCGGACGGCCGTGGCGCGCGGGGCTCACCGATGTGGCGATCGGCGCCGCGGGCGTGCGCGTCCTCGACGACCTGCGCGGCGGCACGGACACGTACGGCAACGAGCTCAGCGCGACCGTGGTGGCCAGCGCCGACGAGCTGGCCGGGGCGGGCGACCTGGTCAAGGGCAAGGCGGCCGGCTTCCCGGTCGCGGTGGTCAGCGGCCTCGCGCACCTGGTCGCGGCGGGCGGGGCAGATGGTGGCGGTGGTGCCGAAGGTGCCCGGGCGCTGGTGCGGGACGCGGCCGACGACATGTTCCGCCTCGGCACCTCGGAGGCGATACGGACGGCGGTGACCCAGCGGCGTACGGTCCGGACGTTCACCGACGAGCCCGTGGACCCCGGCGCGGTGCGCCGCGCGGTGGCCGCGGCCGTCACGGCGCCCGCGCCGCACCACACCACGCCCTGGCGGTTCGTACTGCTGGAGTCCGAGCGGTCGCGCACCCGGCTGCTGGACGCGATGCGGGACGCGTGGATCGCCGATCTGCGGCGCGACGGCAAGTCGGAGGAGTTCATCGCCAAGCGGGTGCGCCGCGGCCAGGTCCTGCGCGACGCGCCGTACCTGGTGGTGCCGTGCCTGGTGATGGACGGCTCGCACACCTACGGCGACGCGCGCCGGGACGCGGCCGAGCGCGAGATGTTCGTGGTCGCCATGGGCGCGGGCGTACAGAACTTCCTGGTGGCGCTGGCGGCCGAGCGGCTCGGCTCGGCGTGGGTGTCGTCCACGATGTTCTGCCGCGAGGTCGTACGGGAGGTCCTGGAGCTGCCCGCGCACTGGGACCCGATGGGCGCGGTGGCGGTCGGGCGGGCCGCGGAGGCGCCGAGGGAG
>NZ_JBJHPC010000372.1:0-7237 GCF_045257485.1 Streptomyces sp. YS-3
GTCCCCATCGACGCCCAGGTCCTGTCGCCCTGCCGGTCCGAAGCAGCACCCACACCGCCAGGGCGTGTCGGCATGCCCCGGGTCGTGCTCGGCCCGTCCGGCGCTTTCCGCAGAGTTTTTCAAGAAGACAGAGGTGTTCCGTGATCCGTGTGTGCGCCAGGCCCGCGCTGGCTCTCGTCCTGATGCTCATCCCGCTGGCCGTCACACCGACGTCCGCGGCGGCGGCACCTCAGACCCTGACCGTGCTGACCTACAACATCCACCACGGCGCGGACTCCGACGACGCCCTCGACCTCGACCGGATCGCGGCCACCGTGAAGGACAGCGGCGCCGACGTGGTCGGCCTCCAGGAGGTGGACCGCCACTACGACGCGCGCAGCGACTTCGTGGACCAGGCGAGCTGGCTCGCGGAGCGCCTCGGGATGCAGGTGGTCTACGGCGCCAACCTCAGCCTCGACCCGCCGCAGGCCGGGGCCCCGCGACGGGAGTACGGGACCGCGATCCTGTCCCGGTTCCCGGTCGTCGAGTCGCACAACACCCCGCTGCCCCGGCCGCGCCAGGGCGAGCAGCGCGGCCTGCTGGAGGCGGACATCAACGTGAACGGCACGGCGGTACGCGTCCTGAACACCCATCTGGAGCACACCTCGCAGACCGAGCGGCTCGCCCAGGCCGACGCCGTCGGCAACGTCATCAAGGGCTCCAGCCGACCCACCGTGCTGATGGGCGACCTCAACGCCCCTCCGGCGGCCGGTGAGGTCGGTACGCTGACCAGGATCCTCGGCGATGTGTGGCCCAAGGCGGGGGACGGCGCCGGGTACACCTTCGACGTCCGCAACCCGCGCAAGCGCATCGACTACGTACTGGCCTCCGCCACCATCACCGCCCGGCAGGCGCGGGTCCTCGACAGCCAGGCCTCCGACCACCTGCCGCTCCGCGCCGAAGTCACCCTGCCCTAGGGCGTGTTGCGAAAGTCCCGCCTGCCCCGCGGCGCCCGGCACGCGCGCTCGCCGCGTTGTCGGGATCGCCCCCGCGGGCACCGGGCCGGTGGTTCGTACGACTCGACCCGCGCCGGGCGGCAGCCGGATTTCTTAGAACCCTCTTATGGGGCAGGACTATTCACGACCCATGAGATCAATCCTCCCGGCCCGCAGCCGCACGTCCCGCCGTGCCGCAGCCCACGGCCTCGCATACACCCTCGTCCTCGCGGCGCTCGCCGGATGCACCACGGCGAACGGCGCCGAGGTCTCCGCCGCCGGTACCGCCGACGGTAAGGTGACCGTCCCCGTCCGGGGCGGCACCGCCGTCATCGACACCGCGTCACTGGCCGTACGGGTGCACCCGGCGGCCGGGGGAGACCTGGAGCTGTCCGGCCCGGCCGCGACCGGCCTCGGCCGGCCCGGCCCGGTCACGCAGGTCCGTGGGGGAGCCCGCTGGACGTACCCCGCGAAGGGCCTGACGGTCACGGCCGTCGCGGAGCGCGGGCGGCTGCGCGTCGACCTGGCCGCCGGGCGCGACGGGGAGGTGCGCTGGCCGGTCACCGGCACCGACGCGTCCGCCTCCGACCTCCAACTGCCGCGCGGCGAGGGCCTGAACATCCCGGTGGGCGACGCGTTCTGGAGCGCCCCCGAGCGCGGGCTCACCGGGGAGCCGATCGACCTGGGCTCCGGCGCCCTCACCATGCCGATGTGGGGCTATACCTATGGCGGGCTGGGCGCCAGCTACCTGGTCCCCACCGACATCGGCACCTCGCTGCGGTTCGCCTCCGAACGGGGCCGGCTGCGCGGCACGGCCACCCACACCTTCGACCGCGGCGACGACACCCGCTCGTACACCGTCACCTTCGCCCTCACTGACGGGAACCCGGTGGCCCCGGCCGTCGACTACCGCGACTGGCTCTCCGAGCACGGCCGGCTCGGCAGTCTCCGCGACAAGATCAGGACCAACCCCGCCGACGGCAGGCTGCTCGGCGCCTTCCACGCCTACCTGTGGGGCGACGCGCGCACCCCGCAGGGCGTCGAGGAGCTGCGCAAGCTGGGCGTGAGCCGGATGTGGCTGGGCTACGACGCCGGGAACGACCCGATGAGCGCCCGGGCCGTGAGCACCGCCCAAAAGAATGGCTACCTCGTCGGCCCGTACGACTCCTTCGCCAACGGGCAGGACCCCGCCACCGCCGACTCCCCGAGCTCGGCGTGGCCCGGCCGGGTCTACCCCGACTACTGCGTGACCGACGCCAAGGGCAAGCCGGAGACCGGGTTCGGCAACCGGGGCTGCTATCTGAGCTCGCAGGCGTTCGAGCGGGCCGAGCCGGGCAGGCACCTCCTCGCGGACCGCACCCGCCACATGGTGGCCAACGGCGCCGACAGCTACTTCCTCGACGTCGACGCGGCCGGGGACCTCTTCCGGGACCACAGCCCCGGCCACCCGATGACCAAGGCGCGGGACCGGGCCAACCGACTCGCCCGGATGAAACGCCTCACCGACAGCGGGCTCGTCCTCGGCTCCGAGTCCGCCGGGGCATGGGCCAACCAGGTGCTCGCCTTCGACCACGGGTCGGCCACCCCCGTCGGGGACGGCCTGTGGGCGCTCCAGCGCGACAAGGAGGTGTGGGGCGGATACGCGCCGGAGAAGGCGCCCAAGACGTTCTTCAAGCCGGTCGACCTGCCCGCCGACCTCGCCCGGGAGATGTACGACCCCAAGTACCGCGTCCCGCTGTACGAGACCGCCCTGCACGGCTCGCTCGTCAACGTCGAGCGCTGGGAGCTCTCCTACGGGAAGCTGCCGCGCCAGAAGGCGGCCCGAGCGATGCTGGCGATGCTCTACAACATCCCGCTGAACTACGTCCTCGACGGGCCGGCCCTAAAGAAGGAAGGGCCCGAACTGGCCGCGCTGCAACGGTACTTCGCCCCGCTGCACCAGAAGGCGGGCACCGAGCGGCTGACGTCCTTCCGCTGGCTGACCGCCGACCGCGCCGTGCAGCGCACCGTCTTCGGCGCCGGTGTGCTGACGGTGACCGCCAACTTCGGCGCCACCGCCTCCCACGGCGTCCCCGCCGGATGCGTCAGCGCGAAGCTGAAGGGCGACCGCGGGCCGAGGCTGCTGTGCCCGAAGGCGGGGTCCTGACCGCCTTGTGCCGACGCGGCGGGGCGGGTGGTCAGCGGAAGAAGCCCGGCGTCGGCAGGCCCGGGCGGAACGGCATGATCACCTGCTCCAGGTGCCGCTGGATCTGCTCGGCCTCCCGGCGCACGTCGCCAGGGACGTCACCCCGTTCCCGTATGAGCTGGGCGTAGATCGGTACGTCACTGTCGCTGTTCACCGCGCGCTGTCCCTCCTGGCCGCCGGCGCGTCCCGCCGGCGGCACGATTTTAGGCGGTGCGCGAGGGCGGTCGGGCACGGCGGGTCCGTTCCTGGCCGGTATCGCGCCCGCCGCGGTGGCCGAGGGGCCCGTCCGGAGCCGGGTCCGTGCACCGGGAGATGGCCACCCCCGTCCCGGATGCGGCGGACGGAGTCGCGGGCGGGCGCGCGGGCGTGAGGCGTGTACGGCCGACGGGGGTCCACGAGCCGGGGGCAGCCTGGCACTTGAGGATCCGTCCGGTGGCCGCACCGGTGGCGACGAGACCCGCGCCGCCCCGGCTGCCGCGACGGGCCGGTCGGTGTCTCGCATATACGCAGGTGACCAGCGGGTGGAACGGGCGCCTGCCCATCGCGGCGGTGAGCTATGTTTTGAGCACACACGGCACGAGAAGGAGGCCCGCCGGTGTCATCGGGGCAGAAGGCGCGCGCCCAGGCGGCTGCGATCACGCCGAGCGGGCAGTCGTCGGACCACGAGCGCCCCGCGGCGGACCGGGTCCGGGCCCTCTTCGACGGCCACCGCCTCTCGCCGGGGCAGCGGCGCATCGCCCAGTACCTGATCGACCACCTCACCGAGGCCGTGTTCCTCTCCATCACCGAGCTCGCCGAGCGGGCCGGGGTGAGCCAGCCGTCCGTGACCCGCTTCGCCGTCTCCCTCGGCTACAGCGGCTATCCGGCGCTGCGGGACGTGCTCCAGCCGATCGCGCTGAGCGCCGTCGCGGGGTCGCCGGAGACCCGCGAGGAGATTCGCCACAACGAGCTCCAGGCGGCGGTGGACGCCGAGATCGAGAACCTGGAGAACGTCCGCAGACTGCTGGCCAACACCAACCAGGTCCTGGAGATCGGCCGCGAGCTGGCCGGTTCGGTCCCGCTCACCGTCCTCGGGCTGCGGATCTCCGTGTCCCTCGCGGAGTACTTCGCGTACGCGGCCCGGCGCATCCACCCCGATGTGCGGCTGGTGACGCGTGGGGGCAGCGTTGCCTACGACGCGCTCCTGCAGTCCCGCTCGGCGGGCGGCACCTGGGTGCTGGCCTTCGCCATGCCCCGGCACGCCAAGGAGACCCTGGCCGCGCTGCGGGCCGCCCGCAGCGCGGGGCTGCGCATCGCGCTGATCACGGACACCACCCTGGGCCCGCTGGTCGACGAGGCCGACGTGGCCTTCACCGCGGGCACCGGCTCGCGACTGGTGTTCGACTCGTACGCGGCGCCGGGCGTGCTCGCCGCGGCTCTGCTCCAGGCGATGGCGGACGCCGATCCGGAGCGGACACAGGCACGGCTCGAAGAGTACGAGCAGGCCGCCGACCAGCACGGTTTCTTCCTGTAGGACCCGATTGGCGCCCGATTCTCCCGTCGGGCTCCTCGGGATCTTCACACCTTACGGGCGCATGAATTTTTTCATACCCTTGTTTACTCAACGGTATATATGTTTACTGAGGCGGAGGCGATCCCCCGATCCCCCAGATGCCAAGGAAGGCGCTTCCCCACGCCCTCCCAGAGCGGACAGCCGACGTGACGCCCCCCTCCTCGCGTCAGCCGGAGGTCCGATCCAGGCTTTCGGATCCGGGCGGACGCCCACGGGCGGCCTCGGCCAACCCCTAGGCCGGGGCCGCCCCTCCCCACCTCTCGATCAGAGTTCGACAACTTCGGAAGCGACGAGAATGCCCCACACGGCCCCCACCATCGCGCTCAGCCCGGACTGGCCCTGTCAGGTCAAGGAACCCGGCACGCGCGACTGGGAACGCACCGCGACCCGCTGGCTGCGCGACCTGCTGCCGGCCCGCTACGCCGGCTACTCGCCGCTGACACGCCACCACGTCATCCTCGCCCGGCACGCGCAGCTCCAGCTCCAGCACGAGATGCGCGCGGTCCGGGTGGCGCTCCAGACCAGCCGCGCCGAACTGCCCACCCTGGGCGTGGCGGAGGCGGTCATCGAGAACACCATCCGCATGTACGCGACGGAGCTGGACCAGCTGGGCCGGCTCGCGCGCGGGGTGCGCCTGGTGACGGACGCCCTGATGGGCGACCACCCGGCCCACCGCAGGATGTAGGCCCCGGCCCCCGCTCAAGTCACGGCCGCACCCAGCGCCACGAAAGCGCAGATCAGCACGGCCAGAATGACCAGCAGGGGCCATACGAAGCGCAGGTATCTGTCATAGCCGACCTTGGCCAGGGCGACGCCGCCGATCGTCACCGCCGTCGTCGGCACCCACAGGTTCATCCACCCGCTCGCCGCCTGCCAGGCGGTGACGACCACCGCGCGCGAGACGCCCGCGAAGTCGGCCAGCGGGGCGAGGATCGGCATGGCGAGGGTGGCGTGGCCGGACGTGGACGGGATCAGGAAGGCCAGCGGCAGGTTCACCACGAAGGCGATGACGGCGAACACGCCCGACGAGGTGCCCTTCACCACGCCCTCGATGGAGTGCAGGACCGTGTCCGTGATCCGCGAGTTGTTCATGATCACGGTGACCCCGCGGGCCAGCATGATGACGAGCGCGGGGGAGACGAAATCCCCCGCGCCCCGCACGATCGTCGAGCTGGTCTTCTGCTCGCCGAGCCGCGCCACCAGCCCGACGAGCACCGCCGCGCACAGGAACAGCGCCGCCAACTGCGGGAAGGACCAGCCCAGTTCGAACGAGTACGGCGTGGCGTCGGCCCTGCCCGTCAGCGCGCTCGACCACGGCACCACCGAGAAGATCATGAAGGCGAAGACGAGGCCGAGCACCACGAGCACGGCCCGGTGCGTGCCGGTGAGCCGGGGCGCCTCGCCCGCCTCCGTCGCCGTCCGCTCGCGGTCGCCGGGCAGGAAGCCGCTCAGCGAACGCCCGGGGACCATCTGGACGCGCCGGGCGTAGCGCACGACGTACGCGATGGTCACCGCCGTCAGCACCACCCACATCACGAAGCGCAGCACGATGCCGTCGCCCAGCGAGATGTCGGCGGCGGAGGAGGCGACACCCGTGGCGAAGGGGTTGACGGTCGAGCAGAGCACGCCCACCCCGGCGCCCAGGATCGCCGTCCCGACCGCCACCATCCGGTCGTAGCCGAGCGCGAGCATCATCGGTACGAGCAGTCCGTAGAACCCGAGCGTCTCCTCGGCGAAGCCCTCCACCGTGCCCAGCACCGAGAAGACCAGCATCACCCCCGCGATCAGCAGGGCCCCGCGCTCGCGCAGCCGGTGGGCGAGGCGCTCGATGCCCCGGTCGAGGGCGCCGGTGGCGAAGACCACGGTGATGAACGCGCCGATCGCCAGGACGAAGAGGAACACCCCCGCGCTGCCGTACAGATCACCGGTCAGATCGGGCCCGACCGCGCCCGAGGTGGTGTCCCGGATGCCGTAGAGACCGTTGACCGGGGCCAGGAAGAGGTCGTTGAGGCGGTCGACGAAGCTCTGGCCGGAGGGGACCCGGTGGTAGGTGCCCTGGACGGGCGCGCCCTTGCCGTTGCGGTCGTACCGGCCCGAGGGGATGAGGAAGGCGAGCAGCCACACGGCGACGGTGACGATCGCGAGGACGGTGAGCGCACTCGGAAACGCGAGCCTCCGCTTCGGTGGCGGCCCGGGCGGCTCCGTCGACGCGGTCTCGCCGGGCCCCATGGGTCCGCCCGGTTCCCCGGGACCGACCGGTTCCAGCGGGCCACCGGACCGGGCCGGTCCGCCCGGCTCGGCCGCCCGGTCAGACCCACTGGGCCCCGCAGACCCACTGGGCCCCGCAGACCCACCGGGCCCAGCCGCCCCACTGGGCCCAGCCGTCCCGTCCGGCTCGGCTGCCCGGTCAGACCCGCCGGACCCCGCAGACCCGACCGGCCCAGCCATCCCACCGGGCCCGGCCGTCCCGTCCGGCTCGGCCGCCCGGTCAGACCCACCGGGCCCTGCAGGCCCACCGGGCCCAGC
>NZ_JBJHPC010000373.1:0-7217 GCF_045257485.1 Streptomyces sp. YS-3
CCCCGCCCCTTCCCTTGCCGGGGCGTAGCACCCGGCAAGGGAAGGGGCGGGGTGGGGAACTCTCCATCGGTCATCGAGACGCGCGGTCTCACCAAGAGGTACCGCGGTGGCCAACTGGCCGTGGACGGGCTGGACCTCACCGTCCCCGGCGGCAGCATCTTCGGCTTCCTCGGCCCCAACGGCTCGGGCAAGACGACCACCATCCGCATGCTGATGGGCCTGATCGCGCCGACCTCCGGCACGGCCCGGGTCCTCGACAGCCCCATGCCCCACGCGGGCCGCACGGTCCTGCCGCAGGTGGGCGCCCTGATCGAGGGCCCCGCGCTGTACGGATTCCTCTCCGGCCGCGACAACCTCGTCCGGTACGACTCCGCCGACCCGACCGCCGACCCCCGCACCCGCGCGAGCCGGGTCGCCCACGCGCTGGACCGGGTCGGTCTTGCCGCCGCGTCCGGTAAGAAGGCGCGGGCGTACTCGCTGGGTATGAAGCAGCGGCTGGGGCTCGCCGCCGCGTTGCTCCAGCCCCGCAAGCTGCTGGTCCTTGACGAGCCGACCAACGGCCTCGACCCGCAGGGCATGCGGGAGATCCGCGCCCTGGTGCGCGAGCTCGCGGCCGACGGCACCACGGTCTTCCTCTCCTCGCACCTCCTCGACGAGATCGAGCAGCTCTGCACGCACGCGGCGGTGATGACCCAGGGCCGGCTGGTCGTCCAGGGCGAGGTGGCCGAGCTGGCGGGGGGCAACCGCGGCCGGCTCGCGGTCACCACCCCGGACCCGGCCGACGCGGCCCGGCTGCTCAAGGAGCGCGGGGTGGCGGACGTGACCGTGGACGGAGACCGGGTGACCGGCGAGCTCCCGCCGGACGAGGTGGAACTGGCCGAGCTCAACGCGGCGCTGGTGCACGGCGGCGTACGGGTGAGGGCCTTCGGGGTCGAACGGGCCTCGCTGGAGGACGCCTTCGTGGCGCTGACGGGGGAGGGGTTCGATGTCGCGGGCTGAGGTGAACGCGGCGCAGGACGCGCCCATGCAGAGCACCACGGCCGGGTCGGCAGGTCCGAGCGGGACGACCGGTCCGAGCGGTCCGGTCGGTCAGGCTGGTCCGGCCGGTGCGAGTGGTTCAACCCGTGTGGCCGGTCCGAGCGGTCCAGCCGATCCAGCCGGTCCGAGCGGTTCCGGTGTGGGGCGGGTCGAGGTGGCGCCGGCGACCTCCGGCGCGGCCGGTGCCGAGGACCGGCGGCCGGGCGCCCTCTGGACGCTCGGGCTCTTCCGGTCCGAGCTGGTGACCGTCGTACGGCGGTGGCGCACCCTCGCGCTGCTCGGGGTCCTCGCGGTCGTCCCGATCCTGATCGGCATCGCCGTGAAGATCGAGACACGCGGCGGCGGCTCTGCCGGACCCGACGGCGGTGGCGGTCCGGCCTTCATCTCGCAGATCACCAACAACGGACTGTTCCTCGTCTTCGCGGGGCTCGCCGCGACCCTCCCCGTCTTCCTGCCGATGGCGATCGGCGTGGTCGCGGGCGACGCGATAGCGGGCGAGGCCAACGCGGGCACCCTGCGCTATCTGCTCGTCGCCCCGGCGGGCCGGACCAGGCTGCTGCTCGCGAAGTACGCCTCGACGCTCGCGTTCTGCCTGCTGGCGACCCTGGTCGTGGCGGCGTCCGGGCTCGCGGTAGGGGCGCTGCTCTTCCCGCTCGGCGACCTCACGACCCTCTCCGGTACGGAGGTATCGTTCGCCGAGGGGCTGGTGCGCGTGCTCGCGGTCGCCGGGGCGGTGGCCCTGTCGCTGACCGGCGTGGCCGCGCTCGGCCTGTTCATCTCCACCCTCACCGGCAGCGGTGTCGCGGCGATGGCGGCGACGGTCGGTCTGCTGATCACCGTGCAGATCCTGGACCAGATCCCCCAGCTGCACGCGATACAGCCCTACCTCTTCCCGCACTACTGGCTGTCCTTCGCGGACCTGCTGCGGGTGCCGGTCTACTGGGACGAGCTGGTGAAGAACCTGGAGTTGCAGGCGCTGTACGTGGCGGTGTTCGGATCGGCGGCCTGGGCGCGCTTCACGGCGAAGGACATCACGGCCTGAGCACGAAAGGCGCCTGGGAGACGGGGGTGGGCGAAGAGAAACGGGACGGCCGTGCGAGCCGACCCCCGTGGCGGCTCGACACGACACGTGCCGTTTCCTTGGCACATTCTTGGAGCAGACCATTCCGCTGTCAATACGCTACGGACCGTCCTCGTAGACTCGCCCCGTGACCGAGCCGCCACGCCACGCCCCCAACCCCCGGCGCCGGAGCGAGAGATCGCGCCGCGCGATCCTCTCCGCGGCCCTCGAATTGTGCTCGGAAAACGGCTATGGACGCGTGACGATCGAGGGCATCGCCGCTCGTGCCGGGGTGAGCAAGAAGACGATCTACCGCTGGTGGGCGACGAAGGGCGCGGTGCTCCTGGAGGCCGTGATCGAGGCCGTGGTCAGTACGTCGCCACTGCCCGACACGGGCGACGTGGACACCGACATCGTGACGCATGTCACCAGCGTGATGCGGGTCTTCACCTCTCCGGTGATCGGCCCCGCGTACACGGGGATCCTCTCCGAGCTGCTCCATGACGAGGCACTGGCCACGGCCGTCAACGAGGCGCTCGTCGTGCCGCGGGTGGCGCTGGTGTACGAGCGGCTGCGCGCGGGCCAGCGGGCGGGCCAGTTGCCACCGGACGCCGATCTGGAGCTGGCGGTGGAGATGCTGTACGGGCCGCTGTACTACCGGCACGCGCTGAAGCGGCCGTTCCACGACCCGGACAGGATCGCGGTGCTGGTCGCCCACGTCATGCGCGCGCTACGAGCTTCGGCCGCGAGCTGAAACGGGTATGCGCGTGCGGTACATGCACGCGCATACCCGCTGAGAGGTCAGAAGGTCAGCTTCCAGCTGTTGATGTAACCGGTGTCCTGCGGCCCCTTGTCCTGCACCTTCAGCTTCCACGTCCCGTTCGCCGTCTCGGTGGAGGCGTTGACGGTGTACGTGGTGTCGATGTTCGGCGTGGCGTCCGACGAGGAGTTGTGCAGCCGGTACGCCTTGCCGCTCGGGCCGATGAGGTCGACCACGAGGTCGCCGCTGTACGTGTGGACGATGTTCACCCCGACCTTCAGCGCGGAGGGCGCGTTGCCCGTACGCCCGGTCACGGAGACCGACGAGGTCACGGCCGCGCCGGGGGAGTCCGGGATGGTGACGTCCGCGGTGTTCTCGTACGTGTCGCCGGTGGGCGGGGTGGTGGTTCCGGCGGACAGCTGCCACAGCGCGTAGGCGATGGCATCAGTGTTGTGGTCGAGCGCCGTGTCGTTGAGGTTGGCGCTGGTGTCGCAGGAGGAGTGGTAGCAGGCGTCGAACGCGCGGCCCGCCGTGCCGCCCCACTTCTGGGCCTGGGCCGAGGTCTTGGTGTAGTCGGCGCCGGAGAAGAGACCGCCGACGCGTATCCCGGCGTTCTTGAACGGGGCGTGGTCGGAGCGGCCGTCGCCCTCCGTCTCGATCTCGGTGGGTATGGAGAGGGTCGCGAAGTAGTCCTTGAAGACCTTCTCCAGGGCCGGGTCGTCGTCGTAGACGAAGTAGCCCGGGTTGGGCGAGCCGATCATGTCGAAGTTCAGATAGGCGGAGATCCTGCCGCGGTCGCCCGTCGAGAGGCTGTTGACGTAGTACTTGGAGCCGACCATGCCCAGCTCCTCGGCGCCGAACCAGCCGAAGCGCAGGTGCTTGTCGGGCTTGAGCTGTGCGCGGGAGACGGCGAGCGCGGTCTCCAGGATGCCGGCCGAGCCGGAGCCGTTGTCGTTGATGCCGGGGCCCGCGGTGACCGAGTCGAGGTGCGCGCCCGCCATCACCGTCTGCGAGGTGTCGCCGCCGGGCCAGTCGGCGATCAGGTTGTAGCCGGTGGCGCCGGAGGAGGTGAACTGCTGGACGGAGGTGGTGAACCCGGCTGCGTCCAGCTTGCCCTTCACGTAGTCGAGGGAGGCCTTGTATCCGGCACGGCCGTGGGCACGGTTGCCGCCGTTGGCGTTGGCTATCTGCTGGAGCTGGGTGAGGTGCGCCTTGACGTTGGCGATCGGTATGTCCGGCGCGGCGGCGGCGACCGGGGTGGCGGCGGGGGCGGCCTGTACGGCTGGGGCGCCGAGGCCGATACCGAGGCTGAGGGCCGCGGCGGTGGCAGTGGCGGTGGCCGCGATGCGGGCCGCGCGGGTGGTTCTGGGGTTTGTGGGGTGCTTGATGCGCATGTGGGGGCTCCGTATTCCGTTCGGGGATGGGACGGAAACGCGAGCCTGATGTTCAGGGAGAGGTTGACTCAGCGTCAAGAACGGATTCCGGTCACGGGTGTCCGATGGACGGACAGTGGCCGGAAGTGGAGCTCAGGCCCCGCTCGTCCCCCTCAGCCCTCCGGCCCGCAGACCAACACGGAGCCGACGACCAACACGGAGCCCGCAGACCAACCCGAAGCCCGCAGATCAACCCGGGGCCGAGGCGGGGCCCCCTTGCGTAAATTGGTACCCCGGGAGCACCGGCCAGGTCAGCGCGCCCCCCGCGCGGGCAGGGGTTCCACCGGCAGCGGCTCCACGTGGCATTCGGCCGCCGCTGCCGCCAGCGCCGCCCTCCCCCGCCGAGCCGCCCGCAGCGCATCCCACGTGAGCAGCGACAGCGCCAGCCACACCAGCGAGAACCCGGCCCACCGCTCGGGCGGCATCGCCTCGTGGAAGTACAGGATGCCCAGACCGAACTGGAACACCGGCGCCAGGTACTGGAGCAGCCCCAGCGTGGACAGCGGCACCCGTATCGCCGCCGCCCCGAAGCAGACCAGCGGCGCCGCCGTGACGATGCCGGTCGCCGCGAGCAGCGCCCCGTGACCCGCGCCCTCGGACGCGAAGGTCGCCTCCCCGCGCGTCCCCAGCCACACCAGATACGCCAGCGCCGGCACGAACTGCATCGCCGTCTCGGCCGCCAGCGACTCCAGCCCGCCGAGGTTCACCTTCTTCTTCACCAGCCCGTACGTGGCGAACGACAGCGCCAGCGTCAGCGAGATCCACGGCGGCCTGCCCGCCCCCACCGCCAGGACGACCACCGCCACCGCGCCGGTCGCCACCGCCACCCACTGCACCGGGCGCAGCCGCTCCTTGAGCAGCAGCACGCCCATCGCGATGGTGACCAGCGGGTTGATGAAGTAGCCGAGGGACGCCTCGACGACATGGCCGGAGTTCACCGACCAGATGTAGACGCCCCAGTTGACCGTGATCACGGCGGCGGCGAGCCCGATGAGCGCCAGCCGGCGCGGCTGGCGCACGAGTTCGCCGATCCACGCCCAGCGGCGCAGTACGAGGAGCGCGATGCCGACGAAGCCGAGGGACCACACCATCCGGTGGGCCAGGATCTCGACCGGGCCGGCCGGTTTCAGAAGCGGCCAGAAGAGAGGGACGAGGCCCCACATCCCGTAGGCGCCGATCCCGTACAGCAGTCCTGCCCGCTGCTCACCGGCTGCGGTTGTCGGTTCTTCGGCCACTGGCCCTCCCTGCGCGCGCGTCGACGAAATCGACGGTAGCGTCAGGTGGCTACGCCTGTCATGCCCTATATCCGAAAACGGTCCTGACCATCGAGCGATCCGTTCAGGCCACGGTCGCCGCGGTCGACTGGGCGGTCGACTGGGCGACGGCCTGGGCGATCGACTGGGCGATCGGCGTCGTCGGCCGGCCGATCAGCCGCGACAGCTCGCCGGACGTGCCCGCGAGCCGGCCCCGCTCGATCGCGAGGTCCACATCGACCAGGATCTCGGCGAACGGCGCCGGGATGCCCGCGCCCGTGAGGATGCCGAGGTGCACCTCGGGGGTCACGGCCCGGTAGTCGATCTCCTTGCCGGTGACCCGCGCGACCTCCGCCGCGTACTCGGCGAAGGACCACGCCACGTCGCCGCTGAGCTCGTACGCCCGGCCGAGGTGCCCCTCGCCGGTCAGCACCGCCGCCGCAGCCGCCGCGTAGTCGGCACGGGCAGCCGAGGCCACCCGGCCCTCGCCCGCGTTGGACACGACCGCGCCGTGCGCCAGGACCGGCTCCAGGTGGGCGGTGTAGTTCTCGGTGTACCAGCCGTTGCGCAGGAAGGTGTACGGCAGCCCCGAGTCGAGGATCAGCTCCTCGGTGGCCCGGTGCTCGTCCGCCAGGACGAAGTCGGCCTGCGGCCCGCCGAGGATGCCGGTGTACGCGAGCTGCGCCACCCCGGCCTCCTTCGCCGCCGCGATCACGGCGGTGTGCTGCGCCACCCGCTGCCCGACCTCGCTGCCGGAGATCAGCAGGACACGGTCACCGGCGCGGAAGGCCCCGGCCAGCGTCTCGGGCGCGCTGTAGTCGGCGATCCGCAGCTCCACACTGCGCTCGGCGAGCCCGGCGGCCTTCTCCTTGTTCCGTACGACGGCGGCTATCCCGTCCGCGGGGACCCCCGCGGTCAGCAGCTCGTCGATGACGAGACGGCCGAGGGCTCCGGTGGCTCCGGTGACGACGATGCTCATGGCGGTGACTCCTTGGCTCTGGGCTCCCGTGCGGAGCCCGTGCCACTCACCGTACGGCGGGCGCTAACCATTCGTAAGTACCCACCTTGAAGTAAGGTACTGGTATGGCAGTAAGTACCCCGGGCGGCGCCCGGCCCACCGAGGACCTCCGCGAGGCGATGTGCCCGCACCGGCTCGTCCTGGAACACGTCACCAGCCGCTGGGGCGTCCTCGTCCTCCTGGCGCTGACGGAGCGGTCGTTCCGGTTCAGCGAGCTGCGCAGGCACGTCGGCAAGGTCAGCGAGAAGATGCTGACCCAGACCCTTCAGACGCTGGAGCGCGACGGCTTCGTACACCGCGACGCCAAGCCGGTCATCCCGCCCCGCGTCGACTACTCCCTGACCCCGCTCGGCCGGGAGGCAGCCGAACGCGTCCAGGCCCTCGCCGAGTGGACCGGCGTACGGATGGAAGACGTGGAGCGGGCCCGCGCCGCGTACGACGAGGCCCGCGCGGCCCGGTCTACGGCTGGTGGTGTCAGGGGGTGACGGTCCAGGTGTCGTTGCCGGTGAGGAGGGTAGTGAGGTCGCCTTTGCCGTGTTGTTCGATGGCGTGGTCGAGTTGGTCGGTCATTTGGGTGTCGTAGACGGGGCGGTGGGTGCTGCGGAAGACGCCGATGGGGGTGTGGTGGAGGGTGTTGGGGTCAGCGAGGCGGGAG
>NZ_JBJHPC010000374.1:0-7216 GCF_045257485.1 Streptomyces sp. YS-3
GCCCCGCGCCCGGCGGGCTCACCCCGCGATGCCCACCACCAGCCAGATGAAGGCCACGCCCGCGACCGTGCACAGCAGGGTCGAGCGGGCCGGGTGGTCGTGGTGGGCCTCGGGCAGGATCTCGGCGGCGGCCAGATACAGCAGCACCCCGCTGAAGAAGCCCAGATAGCCTCCGAGCAGCTCGGCCGGAAGGGTGAACAGCAGGGTGGAGGCGGCGCCGGCCATCGGAGCCAGCGCGTCCGCGACCAGCATGGCCACGGCCTTGCGCTTCTCGTTCCCGTACAGGCTGGTGATCGTGTACGTGTTGAAGCCGTCGGCGAAGTCATGGGTGATCACCGCGACCGCCACGGCCGCGCCCATCCCGCTCCCGACCTGGAACGCGGCGCCGATCGCGATGCCGTCCATCAGGCTGTGACCGACCATCGCCGCGGCGGCCGTCAGGCCCACCTGCGGCGCCCTCTCGTCCGCCCCGTGGGCCGCCCGGCGCACCGCCAGCAGGCGTTCCACCAGGTGGGCGAGGAGGAAGCCGCCCACGAACAGCAGCAGCGCGGCCGGTACGCCGAAGACGTCGTCGCCAGCCGCGTCCAGCGCCTCCGGCAGCAGGTCGAGCCCGACCACCCCGAGCATCAGGCCGCCCGCCAGTCCCAGCACCAGATGGCGCCGGTCGGTGACGCGCTGGGCCGTCCAGCCGCCGACCAGTGTCATCAGGAAGGCGCCGAGCGCCACGATCACCACCATGCGCCCTTGCTAACCGACTGACCCACCCCCGCGCATTTCGCTTTACCGACTGTGTGACGTACGAGAGGACCCCTCCCATGGCCGATGCCCCCACCGGCAGGCTGACCGTCGTCGGCGCCGGCCCCGGCGCCGCGGACCTGCTGACGTTCCGTGCCGCCCGGGCGATCGCCGAGGCCGATGTGGTCATCTGGGCCGCGAGCCTGGTGCAGGCCGAGGTCCTGGACCACGCGCGCGAAGGCGCCGAGATCCTGGACTCCGCGGCGATGTCCCTGGAGGAGGTCGTCGGCGTCTACGAGCGGGCCGCCCGCGAGGGCCTGAAGGTCGCCCGGATCCACTCCGGCGACCCGGCGCTGTGGGGCGGCACCCAGGAGCAGCTCGACCGGGTGGCGGGCCTGGGCCTGGAGGTCGAGATCGTCCCGGGCGTCTCCTCGTTCTCGGCGGTCGCGGCGATCGCGCAGCGCGAGCTGACCGTCCCCGAGGTGGCGCAGTCCGTGATCCTCACCCGGCTGGGCGGCGGCAAGACGCCGATGCCGCCCGGCGAGGAGGTGCGCGAGTTCGCCCGGCACGGCACGACCATGGCCGTCTTCCTGTCCGCGGCCCGCTCCGGCCAGCTGGTGGAGGAGCTGCTGGAAGGCGGCTACCCGACCTCGACCCCGGTCGTCGTGGCGTACCAGGCGACCTGGCCCGAGGAGCTGGTGCTGCGCTGCACGATCGGCACGCTGGAGGAGACCGTCAAGGAGCACAAGCTCTGGAAGCACACGCTCTTCCTGGTGGGCCCCGCCCTGTCGGCCTCCGGCACCCGCTCGCACCTCTACCACCCGGGCCACTTCCACGGCTTCCGCCGGGCCGATCCGGCGGCCCGGCGCGCGCTGAAGGCCGAGAACGCCGAGAAGACGGAGCGCTCCCCGTCATGATCACCGTCATCGGTACGGGGACGGGCGCGCCGCTGGCCCCGGACGCCCTGGCGGTGCTCGCCGAGGCCACGCTGGTGACCGGCGCGGCCCGCCATCTCGCGGCGGCCGAGGTCCCGCCGGGCGCCAAACAGGTGGTGCTCGGTCCGCTGGCGCCCGCCCTGGACGCCATCGCCGAGCACCGCGAGCGGGGCGGCCGGGTCGTGGTGCTGGCCTCCGGCGACCCCGGGTTCTTCGGGATCGTCCGGGCGCTTGCCGAGCGGTTCGGGCCGCGTGAGCTGGACGTACGGCCGGGGACCGCGTCGGTGGCGGTCGCCTTCGCCCGGCTGGGGCTGCCCTGGGACGACGCGCTGGTGGTCAGCGCGCACGGCCGGGACCTGCGGACGGCCGCCAACGTGTGCCGGGCGCACCCCAAGACCGCGGTCCTCACCGGGCCGGGCGCCGGACCCGCCGAGCTCGGCGCGGAGCTCGCCCGCCGGGCGCCCGAGCGTGTCCTCGTGGTCGCGTCGGCCCTCGGCGACCCGCGCCGGGAGCGGCTGGTGCGGGTGACCCCGGCGGAGGCCGCGGCCCGCGAGTGGGACGCGGTCAGCGTGATCCTCTGCCTGGACGAGGAGCAGGTGCTCTCGCCGCTGCGCACGGTCGCGGGCGGGCGGGCCACGCCCGACCGCTGGGCGCTGGAGGAGAGCGCGTTCGCCCACCGCGACTCGATGATCACCAAGGCCGAGGTCCGGGCCCTCGCGCTGGCCCGGATCGGCCCGCGCCTCGGCGATCTGGTCTGGGACATAGGGGCCGGCTCGGGCTCGGTGGCCGTGGAGTGCGCCCGGTTCGGGGCGGCGGCGGTCGCGGTCGAGAAGACCGCCGAGGGCTGCGAGCACGTCCGGGCCAACGCGGCGGCGCACCACGTGGACGTGCGGGTGGTGCACGGCGCGGCGCCCACGGTCCTGTCGGACCTCGCCGATCCGGACGCGGTGTTCATCGGCGGGGGCGGCGCCGAGCTGCCCGCGATCGTGACCGCCTGCGCCCGCCGTGCCCGGCGCACGGTGGTGGTGGCGCTGGCCGCCCTCGACCGTGTTCCGGCGGTGCGGGCGGCGCTGGCCGGGGCCGGTCTGGAGACCGACGGGGTGCTGCTCCAGGCCTCGCGGCTCGCGCCGCTGCCCGGCGACGTGACCCGGCTCGCCGCCGCCAACCCCGTCTTCCTGCTGTGGGGCGACCGCCCCGCACCCTCTGCTGTATCGGTTGTCGAAGGAGCTGTTCAGTGATCGGCCTGATCTCCGCCACCGCGGCGGGCGCCACCGCCCGCGACCGGTTGGCCGCGGCCTGGCCCGGCCGGGTCCGGGTGTACGAAGGACCCGTGCGGGAGGCCGTCGAGCAGGCCTTCGCCGAGTGCGGGGCGCTGGTGTGCTTCCTCGCCACCGGTGCCACGGTCCGGCTGCTCGCCCCGCTCCTGGCGGACAAGGCGTCCGACCCGGGTGTGGTCTGCGTGGACGAGGCCGGGCGGTTCGCGGTCTCCCTGCTGGGGGGCCACGGGGGCGGCGCCAACGCGCTGGCCGACGAGGTCGCCGAAGTCCTCGGCTGTACGCCGGTGGTGACCACGGCGACGGACGCGGTGGGCGTACCGGGCCTGGACACCCTCGGCCTGCCCGTCGAGGGCGCGGTGGCCACGGTCTCGCGCGCGGTGCTGGACGGCTCGCCGGTGGCGCTGCGGGCGGACGGGGTGTGGCCGCTGCCGGCCCTCCCGCCGAACGTGCGCCCGGACGCCGGGGGCCCCGCCACGCTGCACCTCACCGACCGGCTGCTGCGACCGGGCCCGGACGAGGCCGTACTGCGGCCGAAGTCCCTGGTCGTCGGCGTCGGCGCGTCCAAGGGCGCCCCCGTCGAGGAGGTGCTCGGCCTGATCGAGGACACCCTCGCGGAGGCCGGTCTCAGTGCGCTGAGCGTGGCGGCGCTGGCCACCGTGGACGCGAAGTCCGGGGAGCCGGGCATCGTGGAGGCCGCCTCCCGGCTCGGGGTGCCCCTCACCACGTACAGCGCCGAGGAGCTCGCCGGGATCGAGGTGCCGAACCCCTCGGACGCGCCGCTGGAGGCCGTCGGGACGCCGAGCGTCGCCGAGGCCGCAGCGCTCGCGGGCGGGGGCGAACTGCTGGTGCCCAAGCGGAAGTCGAGCCCCGGGGGGCGGGCCGCGATGGCCACCTGCGCGGTGGCCCGGCGCGCTCCGCGCGGACGGCTCGCGGTCGTCGGGCTCGGCCCCGGCGCCCGGGACCTGCTCACCCCGCGCGCACGGGACGAGCTGCGCCGGGCCTCGGTGCTCGTCGGGCTCGACCAGTACGTGGACCAGATCCGCGATCTGCTGCGGCCCGGCACCACGGTCCTGGAGTCGGGGCTCGGCGCCGAGGAGGAGCGGGCCCGTACCGCCGTCGCCCAGGCGCGCGCCGGGCACGCGGTCGCGCTGATCGGCTCGGGCGACGCCGGGGTGTACGCGATGGCGTCGCCCGCGCTCGCCGAGGCGGCCGACGACATCGACGTGGTGGGAGTGCCGGGCGTGACGGCCGCGCTGGCCGCCGCCGCGATCCTGGGCGCCCCGCTCGGCCACGACCACGTCTCCATCTCGCTCTCGGACCTGCACACGCCGTGGGAGGTCATCGAGCGCCGCGTCCGGGCGGCGGCCGAGGCGGACATCGTGGTCACCTTCTACAACCCGCGCAGCCGGGGCCGCGACTGGCAGCTGCCCAAGGCGCTCGGCATCCTCGCCGAGCACCGCGCCCCGCACACCCCGGTCGGCGTGGTGCGCAACGCCTCGCGCCCCGACGAGAGCAGCCGGCTGACCACGCTCGGCGCGCTGGACCCGGCGACCGTGGACATGATGACGGTGGTGACCGTGGGCAACACGGCCACCCGGGAGATCGCCGGCCGTATGGTGACCCCGCGCGGCTACCGGTGGCAGAACGGCACCCCCGGGGAGGCCCGGTGAACCGGCCCTGGGAGCGTACGGTCCACCCCATCGAGGTGGAGTCCTACCGGCGGATGCGCGCCCGCCTCGACACCTCGCACCTCGCGCCGCTGACGAGGGCCGTGGTGGAGCGCGTCGTCCACTCCGCCGCCGACCCCGGCTACGCCACGGACCTCGTCATGGACGAGGACGCGCTGATCAAGGCCCATGCGGCGCTGCACGCCGGGGCGCCGGTCGTCACGGACGTGGAGATGGTCGCGGCCGGGATCACCCGGCGCGAGACCGTCTGCCGGCTCAGGGACGCCAAGTCCGGCCCCGGTCTCACGCGTTCGGCGCACGCCATCCGGCTCGCGTACGAGGAGGTCGGCCCCGGCGCGCTCTGGGTGATCGGCAACGCGCCCACCGCCCTGGAGGAGCTCCTCACCCTCGATGCCGCGCCCGCGCTGGTGATCGGGCTTCCGGTCGGCTTCGTCGGGGCCGTCGAGTCCAAGCAGGCGCTGCGCGAGAGCGGTCTGCCCGCCGTCAGCAACGTTTCCGAGAAGGGCGGCTCGGCGGTGGCCTCCGCCGCGCTCAACGCCCTTCTGTACCACCCCCTCGCCAAGGAGAACCAGTGACCACCCCCCAGACCAAGCCCGCCCTGCTCATCGCCGGGCATGGCACCCGGGACGACGCCGGGGCCGAGGCGTTCCGCGCGTTCGTCGAGGAGCTCGGCCGCCGCCACCCCGAACTGCCCGTCGAAGGCGGCTTCATCGAGCTGTCGCCGCCGCCGCTGGGCGAGGCCGTGACCTCGCTCGTCGAGCAGGGGGTGAAGCGGTTCGCGGCAGTGCCCCTGATGCTGGTGTCGGCCGGGCACGCCAAGGGCGACATCCCGGCCGCGCTCACCCGCGAGAAGGAGCGCCACCCCGGCATCTCCTACACCTACGGCCGCCCGCTCGGGCCGCACCCCTCGCTGCTCGCGGTCCTGGAGCGCCGGGTCGACGAGGTCATCGACGGCCTCGACCGCTCCGAGGTGACGGTCCTCCTCGTCGGCCGGGGCTCCACCGACCCCGACGCCAACTCCGAGGTGCACAAGGCGGCCCGGCTGTTCTGGGAGGGGCGCGGTTACGCGGGTGTGGAGACGGCCTTCGTCTCGCTCGCCGCACCGGACGTGCCGGCCGGTCTCGACCGCTGCGAGAAGCTGGGCGCGCAAAAGATCGTCGTCCTGCCGTACTTCCTCTTCACCGGCATCCTGCCGGACCGGGTGCGGCAGCAGACCGAGGAGTGGGCGGCGGCGCACCCCGCGCTCGACGTGCGCTCCGCCGACGTCATCGGCGCGGCCGAGGAGCTGCACGCGCTGGTCATGGAGCGGTACGAGGAGGCGGTGAAGGGGGACCTGCGAATGAACTGCGACTCCTGCGTCTACCGGATCGCGCTGCCCGGATTCGAGGACAAGGTGGGAATGCCCCAGCAGCCCCACTTCCACCCGGACGACGACGGCCACCATCATCACCACCATGGCAGCCATGCGCACGCACATCACTGAGCACGATCTGCGCCACCACGGGGACGCGGAGGTCCGTGACGCCGGCGCGGGTCTGACCGACCTCGCGGTCAACGTCCGTGCGGACACTCCCCCGGAGTGGCTGCGGGAGCGGATCGCCGCGTCCCTGACCGGGCTCGCCGCCTACCCCGACGGGCGGGCGGCGCGGGCGGCGGTCGCGGAGCGGCACGGGCTGCCGGTGGAGCGGGTGCTGCTCACCGCGGGGGCGGCGGAGGCGTTCGTGCTGCTCGCGCGGGCGCTCCCGGTCCGCCACCCGGTGGTGGTGCATCCGCAGTTCACCGAGCCCGAGGCGGCGCTGCGGGACGCCGGGCACGAGGTCCGGCGGGTGCTGCTGCGTCCGCGGGACGGCTTCCGGCTCGACCCGGCGGCCGTCCCCGAGGAGGCGGACCTCGTCGTTCTGGGCAACCCGACCAACCCCACGTCGGTGCTGCACCCCGGCGGGCTCGTCGCCGCGCTGGCCCGGCCGGGCCGGACGCTGGTCGTGGACGAGGCGTTCATGGACGCGGTGCCGGGCGAGCGGGAGGCGCTGGCGGGGCGTACGGACGTGCCGGGCCTGGTGGTCCTGCGCAGCCTCACCAAGACGTGGGGCCTGGCGGGCCTGCGGATCGGCTATGTCCTGGCCGAGCCGTCGCTGGTGGCCGCGCTGTCCCGGGCCCAGCCGCTGTGGCCCGTCTCCACGCCTGCCCTGGTGGCGGCGGAGGCGTGTGTGTCGCCACGGGCGTTGGCGGAGGCCGAGGAGGCGGCCCAGCGCCTCGCCGCCGACCGGGCGCATCTGGTGGCGGGGCTGGGGGAGTTCGAGGAGGTACGGGTCGTGGAGGCGGCCGAGGGGCCGTTCGTGCTGGTCCGGATGGACGCGGCGGTGGAGGTGCGGGCGCGGCTGCGGGGGCTGGGGTTTCTGGCGCGGCGCGGCGACACGTTTCCGGGCCTCGGCCCGCAGTGGCTGCGGCTGGCGGTCCGCGACCGTTCGACGACGAACCGTTTCCTCCAGGCACTGGACCAGGCACTGACGCTGGCGTCGGCGGGCGGGCCCGGGTAGACCCAGGGGCCGGGAGGGGCCGATTGCCTCGTCCGCGGACAGTG
>NZ_JBJHPC010000375.1:0-7192 GCF_045257485.1 Streptomyces sp. YS-3
GCCCCGCCCCGTGCCCCAGCACCGTCGTCGCTTCCCCCGACTGCTGCGCGACGATCGCGTCGATCGAGCCGAGCAGCCGCACCGGGGCCCCCCGCCGCGCGGCCGGCTCGATGAACGTGCCGCGCCGCCGGTGCCGGGTGATCAGCCCCTCCTCCTCCAGCTCCTTCAGCGCCTGCCGCATGGTCAGCACGCTCACGCCGTAGTGCGCGGCGAGCCGCTCCTCGGTGGGCAGCCGCAGCGAGGCGTCGGGCGTGCGGCCCAGTATCGACGCCCGCAGGGACTGCGAGACCTGGTACCACAGCGGCAGCTTGCGGTTCAGGACCAGCGAGTCCGGAGCGAAGGAGGAGGCCGGGGGCGGTGCGGGGGTCGAGGAGGTCACGGGCATTCCGTATCAGGCTCTGGGGCGCGGCGGAAGGTGTGGCTCAGGATCCGGCGGCACCGGGCGCCCGGTCGGCACCGGTCGGCACCGGTCGGCACCGGTCGGTACCGGGCGCGCCGGGACCGCCGGCGCGCGCGTCACGCGCGGAAGTGGCGCTCCAGACCCCGCCACACCTCGTCGTACCCCCGCTGGAGGTGCTCCGCCGACGCCGCCTGCTCCGTCGCCGTCACCGGCCACCGCGTCTCGAACATGAACGCGAGGCCGTCGTCGATCTTCTGCGGCTTCAGCTCGGCGGCGCTCGCCCTGTCGAAGGTCTCCCGGTCGGGGCCGTGCGCCGACATCATGTTGTGGAGCGAGCCGCCGCCGGGAACAAAACCCCCCTTCCCGGCCGTCTTCGCGTCGTACGCGCCCTCGATCAGGCCCATGTACTCGCTCATCACATTGCGGTGGAAGTACGGCGGCCGGAAGGTGTCCTCGCCGACCAGCCAACGCGGCGCGAACACCACGAAGTCGACGCCCGCGAGGCCCGGGGTGTCGGAGGGGGAGGTGAGGACCGTGAAGATCGACGGGTCCGGGTGGTCGTACGAGATCGTGCCGATGACGTTGAAGCGGCGCAGGTCGTACACGTACGGCACATGGTTGCCGTGCCAGGCGACCACGTCCAGCGGCGAGTGGTCGTACCGCGCGCTCCACAGGTTGCCGCAGAACTTGTTGACCACCTCCACCGGGCCCTCCGCCTCCTCGTACGCCGCGACCGGTGCGAGGAAGTCCCGGGCGTTGGCGAGGCCGTTGGCGCCGATCGGGCCGAGGTCGGGGAGCTGGAAGGGCTGCCCGTAGTTCTCGCACACATAGCCGCGGGCCGTCTCGTCGAGGAGCTCGACCCGGAAGCGCACTCCGCGGGGGATCAGCGCGATCTCGCCGGGGCGGGCCGCGAGCAGGCCGAACTCGGTGCGCAGCAGCAGTCCGCCGCGCTCGGGGACGATCAGCAGCTCGCCGTCCGCGTCGCTGAAGACCCGGTCCATGGAGGCGTTGGCGTGGTAGAGGTGAACGGCCATGCCGGTGCGCTGGGTGGCGTCGCCGTTGCCGCCCAGCGTCCACAGGCCCGCCAGCCAGTCCGTGCCGGCCGCCGGCTCCGGCAGCGGGTTCCAGCGCAGCCGGTTGGGGTCGGGCACGGTCTCGGTGAAGGGCGCGCTGCGCAGCCGGCCGTTGCCGGTCCGGACGAACGCGGGATGGGCGGCGGACGGCGTGATCCGGTACAGCCAGGAGCGGCGGTTGTGCGCCCTGGGCTCGGTGAACGCGGAGCCGCTCAACTGCTCCGCGTAGAGCCCCAGGGGGGCGCGCTGCGGCGAGTTCCGGCCATGCGGCAGAGCGCCGGGAACCGCCTCCGAGCTGTGCTCGTTACCGAACCCCGGGGAGTACGACAGCGCCTGTGCCGTCTTCCTGGCCTGCTCGCTGCTGGTGGTCATCCGCCGCTCCCGCCGCTGAAGAATCCTGCAATCCTATGGGTCACCGTAGGATTCGGATCGGACCGCGTCAACGGCAGAACCGGCCGAGCGCGGCATGATGGGGCCGTGCCCCATGCGAACCTCCGCCGCGCACCCGTGCAGCAACGCAGTGCCGAGCGCCTCAGCCGGATCCTGGATGCCTGCGCCGAACTGCTGGACGAGACCGGTTACGAGGACCTCTCCACCCGGGCCGTGGCCCAGCGGGCGGGCGTGCCCATCGGCTCGGTGTACCGCTTCTTCAGTAACAAGCGGGCCCTCGCCGAGGCGCTCGCCGCCCGCAACCTCGACCGGTTCGCGGAGATCGTCGGCGCCCGGCTCGCCACCATCGAGGCCGAGGACTGGCGCGGGGCGATCGACGCGGTGCTCGACGAGTACCTGGTCCTGAAGAAGACCGTGCCCGGCTTCAATTTGGTGGACTTCGGCGGGCCGCAGCCGGTCGCCGACCCCGCCGCCGACGCCAACCACCTGCTGGCCGAGCGGCTCGCCGAGCTGCTCCCGGCCCAGTTCGGCCGCGCCCCCGACGCGGAGCTGCGGCTGACCATCCTGGTGGCGGTCGAGGCCGCGGACGCCCTGCTGCGGCTCGCCTTCCGTACCGACCTGGCGGGGGACCCGGGCATCGTGTCCGAGACCCGGGAGCTGCTGCACGCGTACCTGGCCAGGACCCTGGGCTGAGCGCCGCGGCCCTCGCCACCATGCCTACCGGTCGGTATGCTCGGAGAGCCCGTGCGTCACCCGCCGCCGCCCCGGGGAGGACCCCCCATGTCCGCACTCCGCATCTGCCCCCTCTGCGAAGCCACTTGCGGGCTGACCCTGACCGTCGAGGGGACCCGGGTCACCGGTGCCCGCGGCGACCGGGACGATGTGTTCAGCCAGGGGTTCATCTGCCCCAAGGGCGCCTCCTTCGGGGAGGTCGACGCCGACCCCGACCGGCTCACCGCGCCCCTGGTCCGCCGGGACGGCAGACTGGTGGAGGCGACCTGGGACGAGGCGTTCGGCCTGGTCGCGGAGCGGATCCGGCCGGTCGTCGAGACGTACGGCGCCGACGCCGTCGGGGTGGTGCTCGGCAACCCCAACGTCCACACCATGGCCGGCGCCCTCTACCCGCCCGTCCTGCTCGGCGCCCTGCACACCCGCAGTCTCTTCACCGCCAGCACCCTCGACCAGATGCCCAAGCACGTCTCCAGCGGGCTCCTCTTCGGCGACCCGTTCGCCATCCCGGTGCCGGACCTCGACCGCACCGACCATCTGCTGCTGCTCGGCGCCAACCCCCTGGAGTCCAACGGGAGTCTGTGCACCGCCCCGGACTTCCCCGGGAAACTCAAGGCCCTGCGGGCGCGCGGCGGCACCCTCACCGTCGTCGATCCGCGCCGCACCCGGACCGCCAAGCTGGCCGACCGCCACCTGGCCCCCCGGCCGGGCACCGACGCGCTGCTGCTCGCCGCGCTCGCCCACGTCCTCTTCGAGGAGAAGCTCACCTCGCCCGGCGAACTCGCCGACGCGCTGGAGGGGCTGTCCGAAGTCCACGATGCCGTACGGGAGTTCACCCCCGAGGCGGTCGGGGCGGCCTGCGACCTCGACCCGGACGAGATCCGCGTCCTCGCCCGGGAGCTCGCGGCGGCGCCCACCGCCGCTGTCTACGGCCGCATCGGCAGCTGCACGGTGGAGCACGGCACCCTGGCCAGCTGGCTCGTCGACGTCCTCAACATCCTCACCGGCAATCTGGACCGGCCCGGCGGCGCGCTCTTCCCGCTCTCCGCCACCGACCGCGCCCCGCGCCCGGCCGGACCCGGCCGGGGCTTCGAGATCGGCCGCTGGCGCAGCCGGGTCGGCGGCCACCCCGAGGCCAAGTCGGAGCTGCCCGCCGCGGCCCTCGCCGAGGAGATCGAGACACCGGGGGAGGGGCAGATCCGGGCGCTGATCGTGTGCGCGGCGAACCCGGTGCTCTCCGCCCCCGACGGCGACCGGCTCGACCGTGCGCTGGACGGGCTCGACTTCATGGTCAGCGTCGACCCTTACCTCAACGAGACCTCGCGCCACGCCGACGTCGTGCTGCCGCCGCCCCCGCCGTCGCAGAGCGCCCACTTCGACTTCGCCTTCAACGGGCTCGCCGTACGCAACCAGGTCCGCTACACCCGGCCCGCCGTGCCGCTCGCCGAGGGCAGGCTCGACGAGTGCGAGATCCACGCCCGGCTCGTCCTCGCGGTCACCGGGATGCACGGCGCCCCGCCGGACGCCGTGGACGCGACGGTCGTCGACCGCACCCTGGGCAAGGCCGTGGCCGACCCGCACTCGGCCGTGTACGGACGCGACCCGCGGGAGCTCGCCGGGCAGCTGACCGGCGACAGCGGCCCCGAGCGGCGGCTCGACATGATGCTGCGGCTCGGTCCGTACGGCGACGGCTTCGGCGCCGACCCCGAGGGCCTCAGCCTGGAGCGGGTGCTCGCCCACCCGCACGGCATCGACCTCGGGCCGCTGAAGCCCCGGCTGCCGCAGGTGCTGCGGACCCGCAGCGGGCGGATCGAGCTGCTGCCCGCCCCGATCGCCGAGGACCTGCCCCGGCTGCGCGCGGCGCTCGACGCCCGGCCCGACGGGCTCGTCCTGGTCGGCCGGCGGCATCTGCGCTCCAACAACAGCTGGCTGCACAACATCCCGTCGCTGAACGGCGGTTCCAACCGCTGCACCCTCCACGTCCACCCCGAGGACGCGGCGCGCCTCGGTCTGCGCGAGGGCGACTCGGTACGCGTCACGGCGGACGGCGGCGAGGTGACGGCGCCCGTGGAGATCACCGACTCGGTCCGCACCGGTGTCGTCAGCCTGCCGCACGGCTGGGGCCACGACCGCCCGGAGACCCGCCTCGGGGTCGCCGCCGGGCGGCCCGGGGTCAACGTCAACCAGCTGCTCGACGGCTCGCGGCTGGACCCGCTGTCGGGGACGGCGGTGCTCAACGGCTTCCCCGTCGAGCTGGTCGCACTTCGTTGACCTGGGGTTTTGCTCGTATTGCTCACACGTCAACGTCTTGCTGACGTCGGAAGGGCCGCCCTAACGTCATCCGCACCGCCAGCCCCCTGGCGGGAGTTCAAGGGTGAACGTTAGGTGTCCTCCATGCTGACCGTCCTAGGCTTCACCATGATCGCGACCTTCCTGGTGCTGATCATGATGAAGAAGCTGTCGCCCATCGCGGCGCTGGTTCTGATCCCCGCCCTCTTCTGCGTCTTCGTGGGCAAGGGCGCCCACCTCGGCGACTACGTGGTCGACGGCGTGGGCAAGCTCGCGCCGACCGCCGCGATGCTGATGTTCGCGATCATCTACTTCGGAGTGATGATCGACGTCGGCCTCTTCGACCCGGTGGTCCGCGGCATCCTGCGGTTCTGCAAGGCCGACCCGGTCCGCGTGGTCGTCGGTACGGCGGTGCTCGCCGCCATCGTCTCCCTCGACGGCGACGGCTCGACCACCTTCATGATCACGGTCTCCGCGATGTACCCGCTGTACAAGCGGCTGGGGATGAGCCTGGTGGTGATGACGGGAGTGGCCGCCACCGCCAACGGCGTGATGAACACCCTGCCCTGGGGCGGCCCGACCGCCCGCGCCGCCACCGCCCTCAAACTCGACGCGTCCGACATCTTCGTCCCGATGATCCCCGCCCTCGCGGTCGGTCTGGTGGCGGTCTTCGTCCTCGCGTACGTCCTGGGCCGCCGCGAGCGCGCGCGGCTCGGCTACCTCTCGCTCGACGAGGCCCTGGAGCCGGAGAGCGAGACCGTCCTGGTGGCGGCGGGCGGCTCCGAGCCGCCGCGCCCGGCCGCGGCCGACGGGGGCGCGCAGAGCTCCGAAACCCCCGGCTTCCAGGGGCTCGACCCCGAGCGCGCGACCCTGCGGCCCAAGCTGTACTGGTTCAACGCGGCCCTCACGGTGGCGCTGCTCACCGCCATGATCATGGAGTGGCTGCCGATCCCGGTGCTGTTCCTGCTGGGCGCGGCGCTGGCGCTCACCGTCAACTTCCCGCACATGCCTGACCAGAAGGCCCGGATCGCCGCCCACTCCGACAACGTCGTCAACGTGGCGGGCATGGTCTTCGCGGCGGCCGTCTTCACCGGCGTCCTCAACGGCACCGGCATGGTCAAGCACATGGCGGACTGGCTGGTCGGCGCCGTCCCCGACGCCATGGGCCCGCACATGGCGCTGGTCACCGGCGTCCTGAGCCTGCCGCTCACGTACTTCATGTCCAACGACGGCTTCTACTTCGGCGTGCTGCCGGTTCTCGCGGAGGCCGGGGCCGCGCACGGCGTCTCCTCCGTGGAGATCGCCCGCGCCTCTCTGGTCGGGCAGGCGCTGCACATGTCGAGTCCGCTGGTGCCGGCGGTGTACGTCCTGGTGGGCATGGCCAAGGTCGAGTTCGGCGACCACACCCGCTTCACGGTGAAGTGGGCGGTGCTCACCTCACTGGTGGTCCTCGGTGCCGGGATTCTCTTCGGGATCATCTGACGGGGGCGCCGGAGACGAGCCCCCGGACGCGGGGCGTTGCGCCGGACGGGCGATATCGCGCGGTTCGTCCGGCGCTGCTCCGCCGTTTCGCGGGGCGGATGTGAAAGAGAGTCAGACGAAAGGTCGATTTATATGACAATCTGACTCGAAGGAAAGCGCATGCCTGCCTCCTCACCTCCGCGCCCCACCGTCCGCCGCCCCGCCGTCACCGCCGCCGCGGCCCTCGCCCTCGGGCTGGCCGGAGCCGCCCTGGCCGGGACGCCCGTCGCCCACGCCGCCCCCGGCGACAACGGCGACGTGAAGATCCACAACCTGGGCACCCCGTTCACCGACCAGCGCAACGAGCCCAAGGTCTGCGGGTTCTACCTCGACGGGTTCAACTTCGACCCGAAGCAGAACATCAGCTGGTCGATCCAGACGCAGCCGCTGCGGGCGGGCGGCGCGGCCCTCAACGGCGCCATCGCCCTGCCCACCGGCGTCGGCCACACCCTGCCGCTGACCCTCCCCGACGGTCAGTACAAGCTCACCTGGAACATCGTCGGGGGCAACGGCGCCGGCAAGATGAAGGTCTTCAAGGTCGACTGCAGCCCGGTCACCGGCCCCTCGGGCGTCCCGAGGAGCATCCTGCCCAACGGCGGCCCGAACGCCGGCGGCGGCGGCCTGGCCGGGAACGACGGCGGCGTCACCGACGGGGTCTCCCCGGCGGCGGGCGCGGCGGCCCTCGGTCTCGTGGGCCTCTCCGGGGCGCTCTTCGTGCGACGGCTGCGCCGGCGCGGCCATGGCGACGCGTAACGGCTCCCCCAGGCCCCTCCACCGCACCCGCGCCTAC
>NZ_JBJHPC010000376.1:0-7185 GCF_045257485.1 Streptomyces sp. YS-3
CTGTCGGGGGGGTGCGGGGTGACGACTTAGCGGCTCCGCCCCGGGGTTTGCCCGCGCCCCTGGTCGGCCCGGTGTTCGTCTGCCGGCCGGTGGGTGGCTGGTCGCGCAGTTCCCCGCGCCCCTGAAGGGGCCGGTGGGGGTTGCTCGCGCAGTTCCCCGCGCCCCTGGTAGCTCCGGGGCGCCGCACCTCCGTTCTTCGGGGGCGCGGGGAACTGCGCGGCCAGCCCCCACTCGCCCGCGGACAAAAACGAGGAGCGGGGGGCCGGGCAGGCAAGAGAAAGCCGTCCCACCCCCGGCACGGGATGGGACGGCTTCCCCCCGAAGGGGGCTCTCGGCTCACATCAGCACGCGCCCAGGTCCTGCCACACCCCCCACTCACCCGTCGTCCCGGGCTCCTCGCCCTGCGTCCACCACTTGGCCTTCCAGGTGTGGCCGTTGTGGGAGACCTGCGCCCCGCCCGTGTACGTACCGCCCTTGTCCCAGGCCGCGGCCGAGCAGCCCGTCGTCGGCGGAGTCGTGGGAGGCGTCGTCGGCGGCGTCGTCGGCGGCGTGGTGGGGGGAGTCGTCGGCGGCGTCGTCGGGTCCGGCGTCGAGGACGGGGACGAGCCGACCGCAGTGACGATCTGGTTCAGGAGCGTCGTCCGGTCGTCGAGCCCGAGCAGCGAGTACATCATCGCGCCCGCGAGCCCCCGGCTGTGCGCGTAGTCGGCGCGCGCCTGGACCGACTTCTGGTTCAGGCCGGTGAAGAACTCGCCGTCCTTGTAGAAGTAGGACGCCTTCGCCCGGTCGTCCCAGTACGTCGTCGCCGCGTTGTCGACGATCCCGCCGAGCTCCTTGTAGTGGGCGATGCCCGGCTGCTGGCTCAGCGGCCGTGCTGCCGAGGGGCCGGTCGCCGTCTGGGCGAGGCCGCCCGCGCTGCCCGCCGGGACGCCCTTCCAGCCGCGGTAGTAGAACTCGTACCCGAGGGTGAGCTTGTTCGCCGGGAAGCCGCCCGCGATGCCGTACGCCGCGTTCCCGTCCAGCCAGGAGTCGACCGCGTTGGCGATCGAGTACTTCTGGGTGCCCGGCTTGATCACGTCGGTCGGGTCGTCGGCGCCCGAGTAAAGCGGCGACTGGTGGTACGTCGGCCCGTCGCCGTCCCAGGCGCCGTGCATGTCGTACGTCATGACGTTGGCGTAGTCGAGGTACTGCCCGACCTTGTCGGTCTCGATGTTCTTGATCTTGTCCTGGCCGGCCGGCATCGCCGCCGTCAGCAGGTACTTCTTGCCGCCGTGCGCGGCCCCGTAGGCGTCGAGCTGCTTGCGGAACTCGGCGAGCAGCAGCGTGAAGTTCTGCTTGTCCTCGGGCGCGTAGTGGTTGCCGAGGTGGCCGTCGGGCGAGCCGGGGTACTCCCAGTCGATGTCGATGCCGTCGAAGATCCCGGCGGCGGTCCCGGGGCCGCCGAAGCCTCCGTCGACCGGCAGGTCGCCCTGGATGTACTGCTTGACGCAGGACGCCACCAGCTTCTTGCGGCTCGCGTCGGTCTTCGCCGCGTCCGAGAAGTACTTGGAGTAGCTCCAGCCGCCGATCGATATGTTGATCTTCAGCTTGGGGTACTTCGCCTTGAGCTGCTTGAACTGGTTGAAGACGCCGACGATGGGCTGGTTCCAGGTGTCGGCGGTCCCGCTGACGCTGTCGGCCGCGCCGAAGGACTTCTGGTAGTCGGCGTAGGAGTCGCCCGCGCCGTCACCGGCGCTCGCGTTGCTGTCGTCGCCCGCCGCCTTGTTGGCCTCGAAACAGGTGAGGTCGGTGGGGTGGATGTTGGCGAACGAGTAGTTGATGACGTCCAGTTTGCCCGCGATGCCCCGGGTGTCGAGGTGCTTGGGGTAGAAGGCGTTCCCGTACACGCTCCACTGGTCGTAGTACGCGATCTTCACGCCGCCCGTGGAGGCGGCGACCGTCTCGGTGCGGGCGGCGGAGGCGGCGCCGGCCGGGCCGAGGCCCGCGAAGGCGGCCAGCGCGCCGGCGGCGAGCGTCGCGGTCGTGAGGGCTGCGGTTAGAGGTCTGCGGACGGGCACGGTCGGCCTCCGGGGAGCTGAGCGGAACGGCGGTTGCAGCAGTGATAGCGATCACGCCGGGGCCGAGTCAATGGTCTGAACCAAATTGAGGACTAGACCAATTTGGGAGCGAAACCGCTTGTCAGGGCGGTGGGCCCCACGCACGAACCGCCCGCCACCATCGGTGACGAGCGGTTTAAGGGTGTCTTATGGATCTTGGGTGGGACCGGGGACGGGTTGGACCACCGGTGTTGCGGAATTTCGGATTCACCGGTGCGCGGGCCCCGCGCGGGGCTTCGGGCGCCCGCCGCGGGGGCGCCGGTGGGCTACGCCGCGGGCGCCCCGTAGGCGTCCGCGATCAGTTCGTACGAGCGCAGCCGCGCCTCGGGCCCGTGCGCGTTCGCCGTCAGCATCAGCTCGTCCGCGCCCGTGCGCTTCTGGAGCGCGTCGAGCCCCTCGCGCACCTCCTCGGCCGTCCCGGAGACCACGTTGGCGAGCCAGCCGTCGACGAACTCCCGCTCCAGCGCGCTGAAGGAGTGCGCCGCGGCCTCCTCGGGCGTCGGCACCAGACCGGGGCGGCCGGTGCGCAGCCGCACCATCGACAGGGCGTTGGTGAGCGTCTGGCGACGGGCCTCCTCCTCGGTGTCGGCGGCCAGCGCGGAGACGCCGATCAGCGCGTACGGCGCGGCCAGCACCGCCGAGGGCCGGAACGACTCCCGGTAGAGGTCCAGCGCGGGCACGGTGTTGGCGGCCGAGAAGTGGTGCGCGAAGGCGAACGGCAGGCCGAGCATCCCGGCGAGCCGGGCGCTGAAGCCGGAGGAGCCCAGCAGCCAGATCGGGGGGCGGCCGGTGGGCCCCTGCACGGGGCCGGGGACGGCGTGGATACGGGCGTAGGGGTGCCCGTCGGGGAAGTCGTCGTCCAGGAAGCGGGTCAGCTCGGCCAACTGCCGCGGGAACTCTTCCCCCCCTTCGTTCAGGTGGTCGGTGCGGCGCAGGGCCGCCGCCGTCGCGCCGTCCGTGCCGGGCGCGCGCCCCAGGCCCAGGTCGATGCGCCCGGGCGCCAGCGCCTCCAGCGTGCCGAACTGCTCCGCGATCACCAGCGGCGCGTGGTTGGGCAGCATCACGCCGCCCGAGCCGAGCCGGATGCGCTCGGTGTGGGCGGCGAGGTGGGCGAGGATGACGGCCGGGGACGAGGAGGCGACGCCGGGCATGGAGTGGTGCTCGGCGACCCAGTGACGGGTGAAGCCGCGCCGCTCGGCGAGCCGGGCGATCTCCACGCTGGTGCGCAGGGCCGTACTCGCGGTGTAGCCGCTGCCGACCGTCACCAGGTCCAGTACGGACAGGGGCACGGGCGCGCTGCCGAACGCCGTCCCTCGAATGTCGTCCACGTCCACCGGTCCGCTCCTCCAGTTCGTGCCGTACGGATACACCGAAGACAACTGGAGGCGGTCTCCGTTTTATTCCCGGGCGCCAGGCGACCGCCGGGCCGCTGTCGATCAGCAAACCCGGGTACGAACCCGGGCATGACCGAGCCGACGACAGGCCTCACCACCTCCCTGGCCGACCTGACCGCCCGTCAACTCATGGCCGGGTACGGCCGGGGCGACTTCTCCCCGCTCGACGCGGTCCGCGACGTACTGGAGCGGATCACCGCCGTACAGCCCCGGATCAACGCCTTCGTCCGGGTCGACGCCGACGCGGCGCTGGCCCGGGCCGGGGAGTCCACCGCCCGCTGGCGGGCCGGGGAGCCGCTGGGCCTGCTCGACGGGGTGCCGGTGTCCGTCAAGGACGCGCTCCCGGTGGCCGGCGGACCGACCCTGCGCGGCTCCACGCTCCCGGCGGGCCCGGGGCCCTGGGAGGTGGACGCGCCCGCCGTGGCGCGGCTGCGCGAGCACGGGGCGGTGCTGGTGGGCAAGACCACGATGCCCGAGTTCGGGTGGAAGGCGGTCACCGACTCGGCGCTCTCGGGGATCACCCGCAACCCGCACGACCCCTCCCGTACGGCGGGCGGCTCCAGCGGCGGCAGCGCGGCGGCGGTGGCGGCCGGGGCGGCGCCGCTCTCGCTCGGCACCGACGGCGGCGGCTCGGTGCGCATCCCGGCCTCGTTCTGCGGGGTGGTCGGGCTGAAGCCGACGTACGGGCGGGTGCCGCTGTTCCCGCCGAGCCCCTTCGGCTCGCTCGCCCACCTCGGGCCGCTGGCGCGCGACACGGCCGACACGGCGCTGCTGCTCGACGTGATCAGCGGAGCCGACTGGCGCGACTGGTCGGCCGGCGAGCCCGCCCGGCCCGTCTCCCCGTGCCTCGCCGAGGGCGTGAAGGGGCTGCGCGTCGCGTACTCGCCGTCCTTCGGCGGCCAGGTGGCCGTGCGCCCCGAGGTCGCGGCGGCGGTACGGGCGGGCGTGACCCGGCTCGCCGGGCTCGGCGCCTACGTCGAGGAGGCCGACCCGGACTTCGCGGACCCGGTCGCCGCCTTCCACACCCTGTGGTTCACGGGGGCGGCGCGCGTGGCCGCCCGGGTCCCCTCCGAGCGGCGGGCGGCCCTGGAGCCGGGGCTGCGGGACATCGCCGAGCGGGGGGCGCGGTACTCGGCGCTCGACTACCTGGCCGCGCTCGACGTGCGCGCCGAGCTCGGCCACCGGATGGCGCGTTTCCACCGCGCCTACGACCTGCTGGTCACCCCGACCCTGCCGATCACCGCCTTCGAGGCGGGCGCGGAGGTCCCCGAGGGGTCCGGGCTGCGCCACTGGACCGGCTGGACCCCGTTCACATACCCCTTCAACCTGACCTGCCAGCCGGCGCTCACCGTCCCGGTCGGCACGGACGCGGCGGGGCTGCCGATCGGCCTCCAGCTGGTCGCCGCGCGCCACCGCGACGACCTGGTGCTGAGGGCGGCGCACGCGCTGGAGAGCTGAGAGAGCCGATCGGTACGCATGGGGGCGTCGATCCCGGGTAGCGGCGCCGCCATGGTTCGAGCAACTGCACGACGAACGTTTCTCGCCGGGGGTGTCGGCGTGGCCCTGGCCGCCGCCGGCTGCTCCCGGGTGCCCGAAGGCGACGCGCTCGGGCGCCTCAGATCGCAGGGCACGGTACGGCTGGGGATCGCCGGAGAGGTCCCGTACGGCTATGTCGACGAGGACGGCCGGTTCACCGGCGAGGCACCGGAACTGGCCAAAGTGATCTTCAAACGGCTCGGCATCGACCGCGTCCAGCCGGTGGCCACCGACTTCTCCTCGCTCATCCCGGGTCTGAACTCCCAGCAGTTCGACGTCGTCTCGGCGGGGATGTACATCAACAAGGAGCGCTGCGCGCAGGTCCTCTTCGCCGACCCCGAGTACCAGATGCTCGACGCGTTCATCGTGCGCAAGGGCAATCCCAAGGGGCTGCACACCTACCAGGACGTGGTGCGCACCCGCGCCCGCTTCGCCACCGGCACCGGCTACGCGGAGATCCAGTACGCGGTGGCCGCCGGTATCCCCGAGAAGGACATCGTCATCCTCCAGGACCAGGTCGCCGGCTTGAACGCGGTGGAGTCCGGCCGCGTCGACGTCTTCGCCGGGACCGCGCTGACCACCCGCGCCGTGGTGCGCAAGAGCAGCCGCGCCGAGGCCACCGCGCCCTTCGCCGCCGTCGTCGACGGCAGGAAGAAGGTCGACGGCGGCGGCTTCGCCTTCCGGCCCACCGACACCACCCTGCGCGACGCCTTCAACACCGAGCTGCGCAAGATGCGCGCCGGCGGCGAACTCTTCCGCATGCTGCGGCCGTTCGGCTTCACCCGCGCGGAGATGACCACCCTCACCGCCAAGGAGCTGTGCCGATGACGGCGGGACTGTGGCAGCACTGGGTGCTGCCGGGAATCTGGATCACCGTCCAGCTGACCGTGTACAGCGCGGCACTGGCCGCCGCCGTCGCCTTCGGGGTCGGCATGGCCCGTACGCACCGCTCGGTGTTCGTCAGGTTCCTGGCCGGCTTCTACACCGAGGTCTTCCGGGGCACCTCCGCCCTGGTCCTGATGTTCTGGCTGTTCTTCGTGCTGCCGCCGCTGGTGGGCTGGCAGCTGGTGCCGATGTGGGCGGCCGTCCTGGCGCTCGGCCTGTCCTACGGGGCGTACGGGGCGGAGATCGTCCGGGGCGCGCTGAACTCGGTCCCGGCCGCGCAGCGCGAGGCCGGCATAGCCCTGAGCCTCACGCCGTGGCAGCGGATGCGGCTGGTGCTGCTGCCGCAGGCGGTGCCGGAGATGATCCCGCCGTTCTGCAACCTGCTGGTCGAGCTGCTCAAGGGCACCGCGCTGGTCTCGCTCCTCGGCGTCGGCGACGTGTCGTTCGCCGCGTACCTGGTCCGCCTCGCCACCCAGGACAGCGCCCGGATCTACGGCGTCACGCTCGTCATCTACTTCGTCCTCGCCTTCGGGATCACCCGGGGCATGAAGGCGCTGGAGCGCCGCACCAAGGCCAATCTGGGGGTGACGGCCAAGTGACGCACTCCTCCTGGGACTGGTCCGCCGTCGGCGACTTCATGCCGCGCTTCTGGGACGGGGTGCTGGTCACCCTGGAAGTCCTCGCGCTCGGCTCACTCATCTCGTTCTCGCTGGGACTGGTGTGGGCGCTCGGTCTGCGCGCTTCGTCCCGGCTGGTGCGCTGGCCGGTGACCGCCGTCACCGAGTTCATCCGCACCACTCCGCTGCTGGTGCAGTTGTTCTTCCTGTTCTTCGTGCTGCCCGAGTGGGGCGTGAAGTTCTCCGCGCTGACCACCGGCGTCCTCGCCATCGGGCTGCACTACTCGACGTACACCGCGCAGGTCTACCGGGCCGGCATCGACGCCGTGCCCAGGGGCCAGTGGGAGGCGGCCACCGCGCTCAGCCTGCCCGCGCACCGGACCTGGCTCGCGGTGATCCTGCCGCAGGCGGTCCGCCGCATCGTTCCGGCGCTCGGCAACTACGTCATCTCGATGCTGAAGGACACCCCGCTGCTCGCCGGGATCAGCGTCCTCGAACTGCTCCAGCAGTCCCGTCTGGAGGGCGCGTCGACCTTCCAGTACACCGAGCCGCTGACCGTCGTCGGCGTCGCCTTCATCCTCATCGCCTATCCGGCTTCCCTTCTCGTACGAGCCCTGGAGCGCCGCCTTGCCCGCTGACCTCTCCCCCGCGTCCGCC
>NZ_JBJHPC010000377.1:0-7172 GCF_045257485.1 Streptomyces sp. YS-3
CCCTGGCGGTCCTCAACGTCACCCCCTCCCCCCTCGGCGCCCTCGCCGGGCTCACCGTCGACCTCGGCAACGAACCCGACTCCTGCGCCTCGACGGTCGGCTTCACCGGTACGGTCATCGCGCTCGACCTGATCGCGGGGGTGATCGCGGGCCGCGCGGGCGACTCCTGGGACGGCGTCCCCGAACAGGCCGAGGCCGTACGGACGCGGGCCGCCCGAACCATCGCCCCGCTGCTGGCCCGGGCCGCGCGGTGCGTCGCCGTCGACTGCGTCGGCTCCGGCGCCTCCCGGGCCACCGCGGAGGAGGCGGCGCTGCTGCTGCGCGAGGTGCCCCGGATGCCGGCCGCGGCCTCGGTCACCCGCAACTACCTGCACGGCGAGATGGAGTCTGCGGGCAACACCCTGCACCTCGTCTTCGGCTGCGGCCGTGAGGTCGCCCTCGCCCGCTCCCTCTCGGCCGCCGGTCATCTGACCCTGCTGGTGACCACCGCCCGGGTCGAGGGGTCCGAGAACCTCGCGGTCGTCCGGCTGCCCGACACCGCGCCCGGCGCCCGGGTCGTCCTGGAGACGGTCGTGGCGCAGGAGCTGGTGGCCGCGCTCGGCGACGAGCGGAACGTGCCCATGGAGTCGATCGTCTTCATCAACGACGACACCAAGGAGGGCGGAGTCGTCGTCGCGGACTTCGCGCACGGCACTCCCGTCGCCGCCCTCTGACGGAGTTTCCGCTGTGGGCAGCGGAGCGCTGAAACGTCCGACGGCGCACATCCTGCCGCGCGCCGACCTCGGCTGCCCGGCGGCGCGCGGCGGGGGCCCGTCCGCCGGGCCGGGGCGTCAGGTGCCGTAGACCTCCATCTCGTATATCCGGGCGGCCTGGTCCGCGCTCTGCGTCGGGGTGAGGACCGAGAGCCGCACATAGCGGGCGGAGGCGGTCACCGGGTTGGTGGTGGCGTCGGCACTGTTGCCGCGCACCTGGGCCACCGTGGTCCAGGTCGCCGCGTCGGCCGAGACGCTCAGGTCGAAGTCCCTGGTGTCCAGGGCGGCACTCTCACCACCGGCCCCCGCGTGCCGTATGACGACGGAGTCCAGCGGGTGGGAGGAGCCCAGGTCGACCTGGAGGTTCTTGGTGCCGGCAGCCAGTGAGCACCACTTGTCTCCGGTGCCGCCGCCGACACTCCCGTTGACCGCCTTGTCGGGTGTCTCCGCCGCGTTGCACGAGGCGGAACCCGTCGCCGGCTGCCCGAGGGCGAGGTTGCCGCGACCGCCCCCGTACACCTCCAGTTCGTAGATCCGGGCCGCGCTGCTGGACGTGTTGGCCGGGCTGGTGACCAGCAGCCGGACGTACCGGGCGGTGCGGGGGGAGACGGGGTGGTAGGTCCGGCTGGAGCGGGAGCCGGTGACGGTGGCCGCCGTGGTCCACGAGGAGCCGTCGGTGCTGGTCTGGATCTGGAAGCCGCCGGTGTTCCAGCCGGTGTTCTCGCCGCCCAGACCGGCGTGCTCGACGACGAACGACGACACGGTCCGGGCGGAGCCCAGATCGACCTGGAGCGAGGGACCGCTCGCGGACGAGCACCACTTGCTGTTGTTCCGCAGCGCGCCGTCCACCGCCTTGTCGGCCGACTCGGCGGCGGCGCAGACGGCCGATCCGGTCGCCGTCGCCCCCCGGGCGAGGTTGGCGCCGAGCTCGGGCGCGGCCGGGACCGGAGTGGCGCCGTCCTGGAAGGAGGGCGGCACATCGGATGCCCCGGTGCCCCAGGTGGCGCCGGGGGCCGCCCCCATGGTGTACGTGAGGGTGGCGCCGGAGGCGAGGTCCGGGTAGCGCAGATAGCTGTGGCTGGTGGGGGTGGCGTTGACCGCGAGGCCCTGCACATAGGCGCCGGAGCCGGAGGAGTTGATGGTGATGTCCCCGGCCGCGCGCTGGATGAGGACGGACGGGAACTGCGGTCCGTGCAGCGCGAGCGTGTCCGCGCCGGGCGTCGCCGGATACATCCCGAGGGCGGCCCAGACGTACCAGGCGGAGGTCGCCCCCAGGTCGTCGTTGCCGGGCAGGCCGCCGGCGCCGGTGGTGAAGGACTCGGTCATCACCTTGCGGACCGCGTCCGAGGCGCCGGAGGGGTGGCGGGCGTAGTTGTAGGCCCACGGCACACCGTGTTCGGGCTCGTTGCCGATGTAGTAGTACGGCCTGCTCTGACCGGCGTTGACCTCGGTGAAGTGGTGGTCCAGACGCTGGACGGCGGTCTGCCGGCCGCCCATGGAACTGATCAGGTCGGCGAAGTCGTACGGGACCATCCAGGTGTACTGGGAGGCGTTGCCCTCGGTGAAGGTGGACTGGCTCGCCGGGTCGAGCGGCCAGGTCCAGGAGCCGTCGCTCCGGTGCTGCTGGACGTAGGACGACTCGGAGCTGAAGGTGTTGCGCCACCACTGGGCGCGGCTCATGTGCGTGGTGTAGCTGGGGGCGTTGCCGAGCGCCTTGGCGAACTGGGCCACCGCGAAGTCGGAGGCGGAGTACTCCAGCGAGTCGGAGGGGTCGTCGAGGTAGTGCAGGCTGGTGTACGCCGACTGGCGGCCCCGGATGGCGCTGCCCTGGGCGGTGCCGCCGTTGGAGGCCTTCTCCATCAGGGCGAGTGCCGCGCTCGTGTCGAAGTCGCGCGCCCCGAACGCGTACAGGCTGCTCACGATGATCGGGCCCGGGTCGCCCGTCATCACGAAGTCCTCGTTGGTCTGCTGCGACCACTTGGGCAGCAGTCCGCCCTGCTGTCCGTCCAGCACCATCGACTTGGCGATGTCACTGGCCTCGGTGGGCGCGATCAGCCCTATCAGGGCCGCCCACGAGCGGTAGATGTCCCAGCCGGAGTAGTTCTGGTAGACTGGCCGGGCCGAGCGGTGCACGGCGTTGTCGAAGCCACGGTAGTCGCCGTTGACGTCGCTGGAGATGTTGGGGCTCTGCAGGACGTGGTAGAGCGAGGTGTAGAACTTCTGGCGCTCGGCGGTGCTGCCGCCCCCGACCTGGACCCGGTTGAGCATCTGGTTCCAGGAGTCGTCGGCCGAGTTGCGCACCGCGCCGAAGTCCCAGCCGCCGTTCTCCGCCGCCAGGTTGGCCTGGGCGCCCGCGACGCTGACGTACGACAGGCCCACCTTGAACTGGACGGTGGAGTTCGCCGTGGTGTCGAAGGTGACGTAGGCGCCGGTGTTGGTCCCGGACGCGTCGGCGGAGCCGTCGGTGACGGTGGCGCCCGACCAGGTGCCGAAGCCGGTGGGGGTGCGGTCGAAGCGGATGTCGAAGTAGATCTGGTACGTCTTGGACGAGCCGCAGAACCCTCCGGCGGTCACGCTGCCGGTCAGCTCGCCGCCGTTGACGTGCACGGCTCCGGCGCGGCTGCCGGTGGCGCTGCGGCCGGTGGCGACCAGCAGCCGGGATGTGGCGGAGGCGGGGTAGGTCAGCCTGCCCATACCGGTGCGGGTGGTGGCGGACAGCTCGACGTCGGTGGCGTAGCGGTCCAGGCGCGTCTTGTAGTAGCCGGGCCTTGCGACCTCGTTCGCCTTGGTGTGGCCGGACGCGTATCCGGTCCAGTTGGACCCCGGTGAGGTGGAGAGCGCGCCGGTGACGGGCAGCAGCGGCAGGTCCTCGTTGTTGGGGCAGCCGGCGCCGTCGAAATGGGTGAGGCTGAAGTCCTCGACGGTGGCGTCCTTGTAGCGGTAGCCGGACGGCGAGGCGGTGGGGGTGTCGGGGCTGAACTGCACGCCGCCGAAGGGCACTACGGCGCCGGGGTAGGTGCTGCCCCCGGCGCCGCCCGGCACGGGGTTGGGGGCGTTGCTGTCGTCGGTGCCGATGAACGGATCGACGTACTGGGTCAGCGGCAGCGCCGCCGCGTGGGCGGGCGCCGCCGTGGCGAGGCCGACGAGACCGGAGGCGGCCAGGGCGAGGGCGCTCAACGCCGCCGCGTACCGGGAGCGCGGACGGGATCTGGAGGGGTGCACGGATCGGAGCACGAGGGGGGACCACCTTCTCGCGGAGGCCCGCTCGCCGTCCGGCGGGCGGCCTCGGGACGGGGATGCTCGGAGTGCGGGTGCGTGGTGGGCGTGTGAACGTTACCAATCAACTCAGGATTGTTGAGGTGTCCCTGACGACACGTCAAGGGCCCGGCACGTAACAAGCCGGGGAAACGGACGTCGGGAATGGGAACGTTACCAAGTCCGGGCCCCGTGAAGGCCCAGGCCGCACCAGTGGTCCCAAGGTCGGCTCATCCGGCCTGACATGCGGCTCCGTCTGCAATCATCGACGCATCACCGTCCGCCGTCCGGGACGGATCCGCCGCTGAGGAGTCCCGTGAAGCGCCCGACGATGAAGGACGTGGCCCGCGCCGCCGGAGTCAGCCCCATGACCGTGTCGCGCGCGGTGTCGGGCGAGCCCGGAGTGTCCCCCGGGACGGCCGCCCGAGTCGAGCAGGCCGTACGGCAGTTGGGCTATCAGCGCAACGACAACGCCCGCAACCTACGCCGCAAGAACCCCGGCACCTCCACGATCGGGCTCGTCGTGGACGATCTGGCCAACCCCTTCTACGCGCTGATGGCGCGCTCGGTGGAGGACGAGGCGCACCGCCGCGGCTGTCTCGTCCTCGTCGGCAGCACCAATGACGAGCCGCGCCGCGAACGCGAGGTCATAGCGGCCTTCACCGCGCGCCAGGTGGACGGCCTCCTCCTGGTCCCCACCATCGGGGGGCACGGCTTCCTCAAGCAGCCGATGGCGGGCGGCACCCGGGTGGTCTGCGTGGACCGGCCCGCCAAGGGGCTGGCCGTCGACACCGTCACGGTCGACAACCGGGCGGGCGCGGAGCGGGCCGTACGCCATCTGCTCGCCCAGGGCCATACCCGGATCGCCTACCTCGGCGACCGGTTCGACATCTGGACCCAGCGCGAGCGCCACGCCGGCTACCTCGACGCGCTGGCCGCGCACGGCATACCCGAGGACCCCGCTCTCGTACGGCACGAACTGCGCAGCCGGCCGGACGCGGCGGCGGCCCTGGCCGCGCTGCGGGCCCTGGACCGGCCGCCCACCGCCCTGTTCACCACCAACGACGTCATCACCATGGGGGTGATGGGCGCGCTCGGGGACGCCGACCGCGTCGCCGTCGTCGGCTTCGACGACTTTCCCCTCGCCGACCGCCTCAGCCCGCCGCTCAGCGTCGTCAGCCAGGACCCGGTCGCGCTCGGCGCCACCGCCGCCCAGTTGCTGTTCTCCCGGATCGACGGCGACCGCTCGGCGCCCAGGTCGGTCGTCCTGCTCACCCGGCTGATCGTCCGCGGCGGCCCGGGACGGCAGGACTCCTGACGCCTTGACGAACGGCTGACGCCTCGGCGGACGACGGCCGGATCAGGGGGTGTCCCCCGCCCAGTCCCAGTGGTGCGGATCGCCCGGCCGCGGCCCGTACCACGCGCGGCCACCCGGTCCGTGCGCACCGATCTCCGTGGCGAGGGCGGCGCCTTCGCCCAGCCGGCGCTCGGTCCAGCCGGTGACGTCGAGCAGCAGCCCGTCGAGCGGGCCCGCCACCAGCTCACGGTAGACACGCCCCGGCCGCGGCCCGGGGTCCGGATCGTCGTGGTCGGCCCCGTAGACCCGGCGCCGTATCAGCTCGTCCATACCCGCCAGCGTGCCATCCACCACTGACAACGCCGGGTCCGGGCACGGTGACCCGGGTGCGCCGCCCGGGGTGCGGCCCCGCGCCCGATCGCGAATCGTGGTGTCCCGATGGCATTCGGATCCGCGGCCCGGTCCCCGGGCACGGCGGCGGAGCGGCAGTCAGGGCGGCGCGCGATGGAGCTGGAAACCCGAGTCGACGGCCTCATGGACGGGCTCCGCGCCGACCTGGAGCGGCTGGCGGCTATCCCCTCGATCGCCTTCCCCGGCTTTCCGCCCGGCCCCGTCCAGGAGGCGCACGACCTGGTGGCGGAGCTGCTCCGGGACGCCGGGGTGCCCCAGGTCGAACGGCTCGACCTGCCCGGCACCGCCCCGGTGGTCTACGGCCGCGTCCCCGCTCCCACCCCGGACGCGCCCACCGTCCTGCTCTACGGCCACTACGACGTCCAGCCCCCGGGCGACCAGACCCTCTGGCTCTCCCCGCCGTTCGAGCCCACGCCCGTCGAGGGCGGGCTGCGCGCCCGGGGCATCGCGGACGACAAGTCCAACGTCATCGCCCACCTCGGGATGCTGCGGGTGTACGGCGGACGGCCGCCCGTCGGCGTCAAGATCGTGATCGAGGGGCAGGAGGAGTACGGCAGCGCCTTCGACACCTACCCGGCCACCGACCCCGAGCGGTTCGCCTGCGACGCGATGGTCATCGCCGACCTCGGCAACCTCCGCCCCGGCACCCCGACGCTGACCACCGGGCTGCGCGGAGCCGCCGAGGTGACGGTCGAGGTGCGCACCCTGGACGAGCCGCGCCACAGCGGCGAGTTCGGGGGTGCGGCGCCGGACGCCCTGCTGGCCCTGCTCAAAGCCCTGGCCACCCTGCACGACGTCCACGGCGACGTGGCCGTGGAGGGCCTGCGCCGCGACCCCTGGACCGGAACGACGTACACGGAGGAGGAGTTCCGTTCGCTGGCGGGCGTCCGGGACGGGGTCCCCCTGATCGGGTCCGGATCGCTGGGGGAACGGCTCTGGAGCGGGCCCGCGATCACGGTGATCGGTCTGGACGCGCCGGGTGTCGAGCACGCGGCCTCCGCGGTGGTCCCCTCCGCACGGGCCAAGCTGAACCTGCGTTTCCACCCGCTCCAGGACCCGGTCGAGGCACAGCGCAGGCTCGTCGACCATCTGCGCGCGCTCCGCCCCTTCGGCATCCCGCTGACCGTCACCCCGGGCGACACCGGGCCCGGATACGAGGCGACCACCGGCGGCCCCGCCTACCGGGCCGCGCTCACCGCGCTCCGGGAGGCGTGGGGCGAGGAGGCCTCGTACGTCGCCACGGGCGGCTCCATTCCGCTGGTCAACGGCCTGGCGAAGGCGGCGCCGGGCGCGGAGGTACTGCTGTTCGGGGCCCAGGACAGCATGTGCAACCTGCACGCCCCCAACGAGCGGGTCCTCTACTCCGAGCTGCGCAACACCGTGATCGCCCTGGCCGCGTTCGTCCGCGAGTACGCACGGGACTTCGCCGGGGGCGCCGCGCGCGGCGGGGCGGGGGG
>NZ_JBJHPC010000378.1:0-7135 GCF_045257485.1 Streptomyces sp. YS-3
CGCCCCCACCCCCCTACGGTGGGAACCACAGGCAACAGACCACATCACCCACCTCCAACCTCGGAAGGGCCGGGATTCGCAATGACTTCCACCCACGCCTTCTGGCTCGCCGGCCGCCAGGCCACCGGTGAGGACACCTTCGACGTCACCTCCCCCTGGGACGGCCGACTGGTCGGCACGGTGAGCGTTCCTACCGAGGCCCAGGTCGAGGAGGCCGTCGCCGCCGCGCACGCCGTGGTCGACGAGTTCGCCGCGACCCCCGCGCACGTACGCGCCGCCGCCCTCGACCACGTCTCCAAGCGCCTCACCGAGCGCACCGAGGAGATCGCCCAGCTCATCTCCGCCGAGAACGGCAAGCCCATCAAGTGGGCCCGCGGCGAGGTCGGCCGCGCCGTCTCGGTGTTCCGGTTCGCCGCGGAGGAGGCCCGGCGCTTCAACGGCGGCGAGGCCCAGCGCCTCGACACCGACGCCGGCGGCCAGGGCCGCTTCGCGCTGACCCGCCGCTTCCCCAAGGGCGTCGTCCTCGGCATCGCACCGTTCAACTTCCCGCTGAACCTGTGCGCCCACAAGGTCGCCCCGGCCATCGCCGTCGGCGCGCCGATCATCCTCAAGCCCGCCCCCGCCACCCCGCTCTCGGGCCTCATCCTCGGTGAGCTGCTCGCCAAGACCGAGCTGCCCGCCGGCTCGTGGAGCGTCCTGCCGGTCGCCAACGACAGGATGCCGGCCCTGGTGCAGGACGACCGCCTCCCGGTCATCTCCTTCACCGGCTCCGACAAGGTCGGTTACGCGATCATGGACTCGGTGCCGCGCAAGCACTGCACCCTGGAGCTCGGCGGCAACGGCGCGGCCGTCGTCCTCGCCGACTTCGCCTCGGACGCGGACCTGGACTGGGCGGCCTCCCGTATCGCCACCTTCTCCAACTACCAGGGCGGCCAGTCCTGCATCTCCGTGCAGCGCGTGATCGCCGACGCGGCCGTCTACGACCGGCTGCTGCCGAAGATCGTCGCGGCCGTCGAGGCCCAGGTCACCGGTGACCCCTCCGACGCCTCCACCGACGTCGGCCCCCTCGTCAGCGAGGACGCCGCCCGGCGCGTGGAGTCCTGGGTCGACGAGGCCGTCTCGGCCGGCGCGAAGCTGCTCGCCGGCGGCAAGCGCGACGGCGCCTCCTACGCGCCGACCGTCCTCACCGAGGTCCCGGCCGACACCACCCTCGCCTGCGAGGAGGTCTTCGGACCGGTCCTCACCGTGCAGAAGGTGGACGGCGAGGAGGCGGCCTTCGCGGCCGTCAACTCCTCCAAGTACGGCCTCCAGGCGGGCGTCTTCACGCACAACGTGCAGACCGCCTTCCGCGCCCACCGCGCCCTGGAGGTGGGCGGCGTGATCATCGGCGACGTCCCCTCGTACCGCGCGGACCAGATGCCGTACGGCGGCGCCAAGGCGTCCGGCGTCGGCCGCGAGGGCGTGCGCTACGCGATGGACGACTACACCTACGAGCGCGTGCTGGTCCTCACCGGCCTCGCCCTCTAGGACGTACGCGCCCTCCAGGACGTACGCGACACCGGTCCGCACGGACCGGACACGGCCGGAGCCCATCGGCGGGCTCCGGCCGTTTCGCGCCCCAGGGGTGGCTGCCCCGGCGGGAATCGGGTACATACGGACGAGTAGCACTGTCCGGTAACGGGGTGCGTGTGCGCGCCCCGCACAACGTCGCGGCGAGGAGTACCCCTCAATGACCGCACCACACGGCACACCCAAGGTCTCGGAGCGCGAGGCGCGCCGGGTCGCCGAAGCCGCGCGCGAGCAGGACTGGCGCAAGCCGAGCTTCGCGAAGGAACTCTTCCTCGGGCGTTTCCGGCTCGACCTCATCCACCCGCATCCGCTGCCCGCCGGTGAGGACGCGGAGCGCGGCGAGGCGTTCCTCGCCAAGCTGCGGGACTTCTGCGAGACGAAGATCGACGGCGCCCTCATCGAGCGCGAGTCGCGGATCCCCGACGAGGTGATCAACGGGCTCAAGGAGCTCGGCGCCCTCGGGATGAAGATCGACACCAAGTACGGCGGCCTCGGCCTCACCCAGGTGTACTACAACAAGGCGCTCGCGCTGGCCGGTTCCGCCAGCCCCGCGGTGGGCGCGCTGCTCTCGGCGCACCAGTCGATCGGCGTACCGCAGCCGCTGAAGCTCTTCGGCACCCAGGAGCAGAAGGACACGTTCCTGCCGCGCTGCGCCCGTACCGACATCTCCGCCTTCCTGCTGACCGAACCGGACGTCGGCTCGGACCCGGCGCGGCTGGCCACCTCGGCGGTCCCGGACGGCGACGACGCCTACGTCCTGGACGGCGTGAAGCTGTGGACCACCAACGGCGTCGTCGCGGACCTGCTGGTCGTCATGGCCCGGGTGCCCAGGTCCGAGGGTCACAAGGGCGGCATCACCGCCTTCGTGGTCGAGGCGGACTCGCCCGGCGTCACCGTGGAGAACCGCAACGCCTTCATGGGCCTGCGCGGCATCGAGAACGGGGTGACCCGCTTCCACCAGGTCCGCGTCCCCGCCTCCCACCGCATCGGCCCCGAGGGCGCCGGGCTGAAGATCGCCCTGACCACGCTGAACACGGGCCGCCTCTCGCTGCCCGCGATGTGCGTCGGCGCGGGCAAATGGTGTCTGAAAATCGCCCGTGAATGGTCGGCGGCGCGGGAGCAGTGGGGCAAGCCGATCGCCCAGCACGAGGCCGTCGGAGCCAAGATCTCGTTCATCGCGGCCACCACCTTCGCCCTGGAGGCGGTGCTCGACCTGTCCTCGCAGATGGCCGACGAGGACCGCAACGACATCCGTATCGAGGCCGCCCTCGCCAAGCTCTACGGCTCCGAGATGGCCTGGCTGATGGCCGACGAACTGGTCCAGATCCGCGGCGGGCGCGGCTTCGAGACCGCCGATTCGCTGGCCGCCCGGGGCGAGCGGGCCGTACCGGCCGAGCAGATCCTGCGCGATCTGCGCATCAACCGGATCTTCGAGGGCTCCACCGAGATCATGCATCTGCTGATCGCCCGCGAGGCCGTCGACGCCCACCTCTCGGTCGCGGGCGATCTGATCGACCCCGACATGAAGCTGCCCGACAAGGCCAAGGCGGGCGCGGGCGCCGCCGCCTTCTACGCCCGCTGGCTGCCCAAACTGCTCTCCGGGCCCGGCCAACTGCCCAACTCCTACAGCGAGTTCGACGGTCTGGCGCAGCACCTTCGGTACGTCGAGCGGTCCTCCCGCAAGCTGGCCCGCTCCACGTTCTACGCCATGTCGCGCTGGCAGGGCCGGATGGAGACCAAACAGGGCTTCCTCGGCCGGATCGTGGACATCGGCGCCGAACTGTTCGCGATGAGCGCCGCCTGCGTACGGGCGGAGCTGCTGCGCACCGGCGGTGCCCACGGCCGCGAGGCCCACCAGCTGGCCGACGCCTTCTGCCGGCAGGCCCGTATCCGGGTGGACGAGCTCTTCGACCGGCTGTGGGCCAACACCGACGACCTCGACCGCAAGGTCGTCGCCGGGGTGCTGGCCGGGTCGTACACCTGGCTGGAGGAGGGCGTCGTCGACCCCTCCGGCGACGGCCCGTGGATCGCGGACGCGACCCCGGGACCCGCGAAGCGGGACAACGTCCACCGCCCGATCCGCTGAATCCACCGGGCCGTTGGGACACCGGAGGGCCCCGCTCCCCGGTGTCCCGGCGCCCCCGGAACACGCCGCGCGGCCCCCGCACGGGGGAGTGCCTGTCCCGGCGCACAGCGGATGCGGCAAGAATGGGGGGATGAGCGACAGCCCAGCCCCCCTCGCCGACCCGCACATCGCCTTCGATCCCACCGAAGGCCGCCGGGACATCGTCGTCCTCGGCTCCACCGGGTCCATCGGCACCCAGGCCATCGACCTGGTGCTGCGCAACCGCGACCGGTTCCGCGTCACCGCGCTCGCCGCGTCGGGCGGCCGGGTCGCGCTCCTGGCCGAGCAGGCGCGCCGGCTGCGGGTCCGCGCGGTCGCGGTCGCCCGGACGGACGCGGTGCCGGCGCTGCGCGAGGCGCTGAAGGAGGGTTACGGCACCGAGCCGCTGCCCGAGATCCTCGCCGGGCCCGACGCGGCCAGCGAGCTCGCCGCCTCCGAGTGCCACACCGTCCTCAACGGCATCACCGGCTCCATCGGCCTCGCGCCGACCCTGGCCGCCCTGGCGGCGGGCCGGACCCTGGCGCTGGCCAACAAGGAGTCGCTGATCGTCGGCGGCCCCCTGGTGAAGGCGCTCGCCAAGCCGGGCCAGATCATCCCGGTCGACTCCGAGCACGCGGCCCTCTTCCAGGCCCTCGCCGCCGGCACCCGCGCCGACGTACGCAAGCTGGTGGTCACCGCCTCCGGCGGCCCCTTCCGCGGCCGTACGCGCGCTCAGCTGGCGGACGTGACCCCCGAGGACGCCCTCGCGCACCCCACCTGGGCGATGGGCCCGGTGATCACCGTGAACTCGGCGACCCTGGTCAACAAGGGCCTGGAGGTCATCGAGGCGCATCTGCTGTACGACATCCCCTTCGACCGTATCGAGGTCGTCGTGCACCCGCAGTCCTACGTCCACTCCATGGTGGAGTTCACCGACGGCTCCACGCTCGCCCAGGCCACCCCGCCCGATATGCGCGGCCCGATCGCCATCGGCATCGGCTGGCCCGAGCGGGTGCCCGACGCGGCCCCCGCCTTCGACTGGACCACGGCGTCGAGCTGGGAGTTCTTCCCGCTGGACACCGAGGCCTTCCCCTCGGTCGGACTCGCCCGGCAGGTCGGGGAGCTGGGGGGCACGGCCCCGGCGGTGTTCAATGCCGCGAACGAGGAGTGCGTGGACGCTTTCCTCGCGGGACGGCTGCCTTTCAACGGAATCATGGATACGGTCACAGAGGTCGTGGCCGAGCACGGCATCCCCGCCGCGGGAACCCCACTCACGGTCTCGGACGTCCTGGAAGCGGAGACCTGGGCACGAGCCCGGGCCCGGGAACTCGCGGTGAAGGCGACAGCGGAGGCACACGCATGACGATTCTGATGACGGTCCTCGGCATAGTCGTCTTCGTGGTGGGCCTGCTCGTCTCGATCGCGTGGCACGAGCTCGGCCACCTGTCCACGGCCAAGATGTTCGGCATCCGGGTGCCGCAGTACATGGTCGGCTTCGGCCCGACGATCTGGTCGCGGAAGAAGGGCGACACCGAGTACGGCATCAAGGCGGTCCCGCTCGGCGGGTACATCCGCATGATCGGCATGTTCCCGCCCGGCGAGGACGGGCGGATCACCGCGCGCTCCACCTCGCCCTGGCGCGGCATGATCGAGGACGCCCGCTCGGCGGCCTTCGAGGAGCTCCAGCCGGGCGACGAGACGCGGCTGTTCTACACGCGCAAGCCGTGGAAGCGCGTGATCGTGATGTTCGCCGGGCCGTTCATGAACCTCGTCCTCGCCGTGGCGATCTTCTTCGGCGTGATGATGACCTTCGGCGTCAACACCCAGACCACCCAGGTGGGCAAGGTCTCCGACTGTGTGATCTCGCAGAAGGAGCAGCGCGACACCTGCAGGGCCGCCGACCCGGTGGCCCCGGCCAAGCAGGCGGGTCTGAAGGCGGGCGACAAGATCGTCGCGTTCAACGGCGAGAAGGTCGGCGACTGGTCGGCGCTGCAGAAGCACATCCGCGACACCATCGGCCCGGCCACGATCACCGTGCAGCGCGACGGGCGGCCGGTGGACCTGCACGCCACCCTGATCAAGAACGATGTCGCCAGGATCGACGGTTCCGGCAACTACACCTCCGGCACCACCTCGGCGGGCTTCCTCGGCTTCAGCCCCGCCACCGGCATCGTCCAGCAGTCCTTCGGCCAGTCCGTGGACCGCATGGGCGACATGATGCGCTCGGGTGTGAAGTCGCTGGTCGCGATCCCCTCCAAGGTCCCGGACCTGTGGAACGCGGCCTTCAACGGCGAGGAGCGCAAGGCCGACTCCCCGATGGGCGTGGTCGGCGCGGCCCGGGTCGGCGGCGAGGTGTTCACCCTCGACATCCCGCCGGAGAACCAGATCGCGATGATGCTGTTCCTGGTCGCGGGGTTCAACCTCTCGCTGTTCCTCTTCAACATGCTGCCGCTGCTGCCGCTGGACGGCGGGCACATCGCGGGCGCGCTGTGGGAGTCGCTGCGGCGCAAGGTCGCCCGCGTCTTCAAGCGCCCCGACCCGGGCCCGTTCGACGTGGCGAAGCTGATGCCGGTCGCGTACGTGGTGGCCGGGATCTTCATCTGCTTCACCCTGCTCGTGCTGGTCGCGGACGTGGTGAACCCGGTGAAGATCTCCTAGCGGTCGTACGGAAGTACGGGGCGTCCCGGGTGCGTAACGTGCCCGGGACGCCCCTTTCGGTGAACTCGGGGGCACGGTGTGCTCGTGCGCCCCCTGGTGCCGTAACCTCGAAGGCTGGAGCCCGCCGATCTCGGGACCTTGATCCACACCTTGGGGTTGCACAGCAGATGACTGCGATTTCACTGGGAATGCCGTCCGTTCCGACCAGGCTGGCCGAGCGCCGCAAGAGCCGTCAGATCCAGGTCGGGTCCGTGGCGGTCGGCGGTGATGCTCCTGTGTCGGTGCAGTCGATGACGACGACGCGGACGTCGGATGTCGGGGCGACGTTGCAGCAGATCGCGGAGCTGACGGCGTCGGGCTGTCAGATCGTGCGGGTGGCGTGCCCCACGCAGGATGACGCGGACGCGTTGGCGGTGATCGCGAAGAAGTCGCAGATTCCGGTGATCGCGGATATTCATTTCCAGCCGAAGTATGTGTTCGCGGCGATTGATGCCGGGTGTGCGGCGGTGCGGGTGAATCCGGGGAACATCAAGCAGTTCGACGACAAGGTGAAGGAGATCGCGCGGGCGGCGAAGGATGCGGGGACGCCGATTCGTATCGGGGTGAACGCGGGTTCGCTGGATGCGCGGCTGCTGAAGAAGTACGGGCGGGCGACGCCGGAGGCTCTGGTGGAGTCGGCTTTGTGGGAGGCGTCGCTGTTCGAGGAGCATGATTTCCGGGATATCAAGATCTCGGTGAAGCACAACGATCCGGTGGTGATGGTTGAGGCCTACCGGCAGCTGGCGGCTCAGTGTGATTATCCGC
>NZ_JBJHPC010000379.1:0-7123 GCF_045257485.1 Streptomyces sp. YS-3
CCCCAAGCCCGTCCCCCTCGAACCCGGTCAGACCCCGCCGCAGTTCGTCGTCTTCTCCTGGGACGGCGCCGGCGAGGTCGGCAACGGCCTCTTCCCGCGCTTCCTCGACCTCGCCAAGGACCACGGCGCGTCGATGACCTTCTTCCTCTCCGGGCTCTATCTGCTGCCCGAGTCCAAGAAGCGGCTCTACCACCCGCCGAACAACAAGGTCGGCGCCTCGGACATCGGCTACCTCACCGACGACCACGTCAAGGCGACCCTGACCAATGTGCGCCGGGCCTGGAACGAGGGCCACGAGATAGGCACGCACTTCAACGGGCACTTCTGCTCCGGCCGCGGCGACGTCGCCAACTGGACCCCGGCCCAGTGGCAGAGCGAGATCGACCAGGCCATGTCGTTCGTCACCAACTGGAAGACGAACACCGGCTGGACCGACGAGGACCCGCTGCCCTTCGACTACAAGCGCGAGCTCATCGGCGGGCGCACCCCGTGTCTGCGCGGCCAGGACCATCTGCTGCCCACCGCGCAGAAGCTCGGCTGGCGCTACGACGCCTCCTCGCCGGGCGGCACCCAGGTCTGGCCGGTCAAGCGGCACGGCCTGTGGGACCTGCCGCTCCAGGCGATCCCGTTCCCCGGGCACTCCTTCGAGGTCCTGTCGATGGACTACAACATCCTCGCCAACCAGTCGAAGAACTCGACCAAGGCGCCGCCGGCGAACTACCCGGGCTGGCGCAAGCAGGCCACCGAGGCGTACCTCAAGGGCTTCACGCGCGCGTACGAGACCAATCGCGCGCCCTTCTACATAGGCAACCACTTCGAGCAGTGGAACGGCGGCATCTACATGGACGCCGTCGAGGAGGCGCTCAAGGGGATGGCCGGCAAGAAGGACGTACGCCTGGTCTCCTTCCGGCAGTACTGCGACTGGCTCGACGTCCAGGACCCGAAGGTGCTCGCCAAGCTGCGGAAGCTGGGCGTCGGCCAGAAGCCCACCGGCGGCTGGAACGCGTTCCTCCAGCAGGCGTGAGGTCCGGGCGGCGCGGCTCTTTAGGCGGCCTTGACAAGGGTCTTTACGGGCACTCAGGGGGGTGCCCAAGATCCCCCAAACGGTCATGCGAAACTTTTCACATGTCCGTGAGTCCTGCCCTTCCACGCCGCCGCGCCTTCCTGCTGGTCACGGCAGTCGCGGCCACCGGTGCGCTGACCCTCACCTCGTGCGGCTCCGGCGGTACCTCCGGCGGCTCGGGCGACACCAAGTTCGTCACCGGCACCGGCGGCATCTCCACCGTCGCCAAGAGCGGCCGGCACGCCGCGCCCAAGCTCTCCGGGGAGACCGTCGACGGCAAGCAGCTCGACGTCGCCGACCTCAAGGGCAAGGTCGTCGTGCTGAACGTCTGGGGCTCGTGGTGCGCGCCCTGCCGGGCCGAGGCGCCCTATCTCAGCAAGGTCGCCAAGGAGACCCGGGCGCAGGGCGTCGAGTTCGTGGGGATAAACACCCGCGACACGGACAAGGGCCCGGCTGTCGCGTTCGAGAAGCAATTCGAGGCGGACTACCCGAGCCTGTACGACCCGATCGGCAAGCTGATCCTGCGCTTCCCCAAGGGAAGCCTGAACCCGCAGGCCATTCCGTCGACGATCGTGCTCGACAAGGACGGGAAGATCGCGGCGCGGGCGCTGATGGCGCTCGACGACAAGAAGCTCCACCAGATGATCGACCCGCTGATCGCGGAGAAGTGATGTCGTGGACGCGACCCTGACCGTACTCGCCGCGCACCCGACTCTGGCCGCCGCCCAGTCGACGTCCGGCGTGAACGACACGGTCCTCAGCGGTGCCCTGCTCGTCGCCCTTCCGGTGGCCGTGCTCGGCGGGCTGATCTCGTTCTTCTCGCCCTGCGTCCTGCCGCTGGTGCCCGGCTACCTCAGTTACGTGACGGGCGTCACCGGCACCGACCTCGCGGAGGCCAGGCGCGGCCGGATGGTCGCCGGGGCGAGCCTGTTCGTCCTCGGGTTCACCGCGGTCTTCGTCTCCGGCGGGGCCCTGTTCGGCTTCTTCGGCCAGACGCTCCAGGACTACAACGGCACGCTCTCCAAGATCCTGGGCGTGCTGATGATCCTGATGGGCGTCTTCTTCATGGGCCTGATGCCCTGGCTCACCCAGCGCGAGTTCCGGTTCCACAAGCGGCCGGTGACCGGGCTCGCGGGGGCGCCGGTGCTGGGCGCGCTCTTCGGCGTCGGCTGGACGCCGTGTCTGGGACCGACGCTCACCTCGGTGAACGTCCTGGCCATGGACCAGGCGAGCGCGGGCCGCGGGGCCATACTGACCGTCGCCTACTGCGTCGGTCTCGGACTGCCGTTCGTCTTGGCGGCGGTCGCCTTCCGCAAGGCCCTCGGCGCCTTCGGCTGGGTGAAGCGGCACTACGCGTGGGTGATGCGCACCGGAGGCGTGATGATGATCGCGACCGGTCTGCTGCTGCTCACCGGGGCCTGGGCGGAGCTCATCCAGCAGGTGCAGGTGTGGTCCAACGGCTTCCAGGTGGGTGTCTGAACATGAGCAAGACCGAAACGGCCCCCGAAGAGGCGCCCCGGACGGCGGCGGAACGCTCCGCCGACGAGCGGGACCTCGGCGCGGCCGGCTCCCAGCTCTCCACGGCCCCGGCCGAGGACCTGTCGAACGGCCCCGTGGGCATCGGTGTGCTCGGCTGGGTGCGCTGGTTCTGGCGCCAGCTGACCTCGATGCGGGTCGCCCTCGTCCTGCTGCTGCTGCTCTCCCTCGGCTCGATCCCCGGCTCGCTGATCCCGCAGACCAATGTGGACGAGCTCAAGGTCGCCGACTTCCAGAAGCGGCACGACACGATCTCGCCGGTCTACGAGAAGCTCGGCATGTTCCACGTGTACAGCTCGGTGTGGTTCTCCGCGATCTACATCCTGCTGTTCATCTCCCTGATCGGCTGCATCGTCCCGCGTACCTGGCAGTTCGTCGGGCAGCTGCGCGGCCGGCCGCCGGCCGCGCCCCGGCTGCTGACCCGGCTGCCCGCGTACACCACCTGGCGCACCGAGGCCGAGCCCGAGCAGGTGCGCGAGGCCGCGGCGGCGATGCTGAAGAAGCGCCGCTTCCGTACACAGGTGGTGGGCGACGCGGTCGCGGCGGAGAAGGGCTACCTCCGCGAGGCCGGGAACCTGATCTTCCATGTCTCGCTGATCCTGATCCTGGTGGCGTTCGCCGTCGGCCAGCTCTTCAAGTCCGAGGGCGGCAAGCTGATCGTCCAGGGCGACGGGTTCTCCAACACCCTCACCCAGTACGACGACTTCAAGTCCGGCTCGCTCTTCAAGACGGACGACCTCGCCCCCTTCAGCTTCACCCTGGACCGCTTCGACGCCACGTACGAGCGCAACGGGCCCAACCGCGGCACCGCCCGCGAGTTCGTCGCGCACGTCACCTACTCCGAGGGCGCCGACGGCAAGCCGCAGAAGAAGGCCATCGAGGTCAACAAGCCGCTGGTGGTGGACGGCTCCAAGGTCTACCTCCTGGCCCACGGCTACGCGCCGACCGTCACCGTCAAGGACGGCCGGGGCAAGGTCGTCTTCCACGGCGCGGTGCCGCTGCTGCCCATCGACAACAACATCTCCTCCAGCGGCGCGATCAAGGTGTACGACGGCTACACCGACGCCAAGGGCAAGTGGGACCAGCTCGGCTTCGCCGCGTTCTTCGTGCCGACCTACGGCGGCAAGGGCAACGGGACGATGTTCTCCCAGTTCCCGGCGCTGGACTTCCCCGTCCTCAACGTCGGCGCGTACCACGGCAGCCTCGGCGTCAACTCCGGGCTGCCGCAGAACGTGTACCAGCTCGACACCGACAAGATGAAGCCGTTCAAGGACGACCAGGGCAAGGTCCTCAAGAAGACCCTGCTGCCCGGTGAGACCCTGGACCTTCCCGAGGGCGCCGGGTCGATCACCTTCGACAAGGAGATCAAGCAGTGGGCGAGCTTCCAGATCTCCCAGCAGCCGGGCAACGACCTGGCCCTGACCGGCTCGGTCCTGGCGATCGCGGGCCTGGCCGGGTCGCTGTTCATCCAGCGGCGCCGGGTGTGGGTCCGCGCCGTGCCCGGTAAGGACGGCGTCACCGTCGTCGAGATGGCGGGGCTTGGGCGGAGCGAGTCCGCGAAGCTCCCCGAGGAGCTGGCCGATCTCGCGGTCACGCTCATTCCGCAGGCGCCGACCGCGCCTGATCCCGCACCTGAACCCGCCGGGGACCAGGTGGCAGAACCCGCCGAAGCCGAAGGGGCCGAGAAGTGATCCTCGCCGCCACGACCAACGAGAGCCTGGCGCACACCAGCAACTACCTGATCTATTCGGCGATGGCGGTCTATCTGCTGGCCTTCTTCGCGCACATGGCCGAGTGGATCCTCGGCAGCCGCAGCAAGGTCGCCCGCACCGCGGCGGCCCTCACCGCCGACGCGGCCGAACAGGACGGCGCGGGCACGGTGCAGGTCCGGGTCGCCAAGAAGGGCGGCGGCACCGCCGTCCTGGAGCGGCCCAAGGTCGTCACCCGCTCCTCCGCCGGCAACCGTGACGTGCCGGACGGCCCGGGCGCGGCGGCGGGAGACGTGAAGGGCGACCTCTACGGCCGTATCGCGGTGTCCTTCACCGTCCTCGCCTTCCTCGTCGAGGCCGGTGGGGTGCTCACCCGCGCGCTGTCCGTGCAGCGGGCGCCGTGGGGCAACATGTACGAGTTCAACATCACCTTCTCCACGGTCGCCGTGGGCGTGTACCTCACGCTCCTCGCGCTGAAGAAGAACGTGCGCTGGCTCGGCCTGCCGCTGGTCACCTCGGTCCTGCTCGACCTCGGTCTCGCGGTCACCGTCCTGTACACCGCCAGCGACCAGCTGGTGCCCGCCCTGCACTCGTACTGGCTGTGGATCCACGTCTCCACCGCGATCTTCTGCGGCGCGGTCTTCTACGTGGGCGCCGTCGCCACGGTGCTCTACCTCTTCCGCGACCGCTACGAGGCGAAGCTCGCCGAGGGCGGCAAGCCGGGCGCCTTCGCCACCTCGGTCCTGGAGCGGCTGCCCGCCGCGGCCTCGCTGGACAAGTTCGCCTACCGCGTCAACGCGGCGGTCTTCCCGCTCTGGACGTTCACGATCATCGCGGGCGCGATCTGGGCCGGCGACGCGTGGGGCCGCTACTGGGGCTGGGACCCCAAGGAGGTCTGGTCCTTCATCACCTGGGTCGCGTACGCCTGCTACCTGCACGCGCGCGCCACGGCGGGCTGGAAGGGCCGCAAGGCCGCCACGCTGGCACTGCTGGCCTTCGGCTGCTGGCTCTTCAACTACTACGGCGTCAACATCTTCGTGAACGGCAAGCACTCGTACGCGGGCGTGTAGCCCCGCGTCCGCCCGCGCTCCACGGTGTGCGCGGGCGCCGCGCGCCCGTTCGGGTGACACTGGTGCCATGACGGATGCGATCCCTCATGGCACCGGTGAGACCCACGACGGCGCCCGGCTCCTCCGCTACGAGCTCGCGCTCTCCCACCCGCGGGAGCGGGTCTGGGCGGCCGTGGCCACCCCCGAGGGCCTGTCCGGGTGGCTGTGCGCGGCCGACGTCCTGGAGCCCCGGCTCGGCGGCGCGGTGACGCTGCGCTGGCTGAACGCGGGGCCGGAGGGCATCCACCACGGCCATGTCACGGCCTGGGACGTCGACCGGGTCGCCGAGTACACGGTGGACCTGCACGGCCGGATCCGCTTCCATCTGGAGGCCGAGGGCCCCGCGGTCACGGTGCTGCGCTTCACCAACGAGTTCCCCGGCGACGACGCCCTGCACCTGGACTGCCTGGCGGGCTGGCACAACCACTTCGAGTTCCTGGCCGACGCGCTGGCGGGCCGCCCCAAGGACTGGACGACCTGGTCGTCCCGGCGGTGGCAGGAGCTGCGCAAGGAGTACGCGAACCACACGGACGACACGGCCGGCACGGCCGGCGGGTCGGGGCTCTGAGCCCCACCTGGGAAACTTCCTGAAAAAATGACGGCGGCCTGTCAACCGGACGGCCGCCGTCAGGCGTACATCCCGTGAGACCTGTCCGCCGACAGGTCTGTCCAGCCGACGGGAGCCGCTTTGACCGACGACGAGTTCGAGGAGTTCTACGCTCACTCGGTCACCCGGCTTGTCGGGCAGCTCTACCTCATGACCGGCGATCTCCACGAGGCGCAGGACGTCGTCCAGGAGGCGTTCGTACGGGCCTGGGGGCGCCGCGCGAAGCTGCTGCGCGAGGCCGGCCCCGAGGCGTGGGTCCGCACCGTCGCCTGGCGGCTCGCGGTGAGCCGCTGGCGGCGCGGCAGGCGGGCCGGTGAGGCCTGGCTGCTGCACAGCGGTGGCCGTTCCGGGGCCGAACTCGGCCCCGACCCCTCCTCGGTCGCCCTCGTGGACGCGCTGCGGCTGCTCTCCGAGCGCCAGCGGCGGGTCGCCGTCCTGCACTACGTCTGCGATCTCACCGTCGAGCAGGTGGCCGCCGAGACCGGTCTGTCCACCGGCACCGTGAAGACGCATCTCTCCCGTGCGCGCGCCGCGCTGCGGCCCCGCCTCACCTCCGAGGAGGAGCAAGGTGTCTGAGAACAGGCCGGCCCCGCCCGGCGACGGCCCCGAGAGCGATCCGGCGCTGGCCCGGGCCCTGAAGCGGGCGGCGGACGACGGCGGGCGGCGCGTGGTGCCGCAGCCGGCCGCCCGGGTCGCCGAGCGCGGGCTGCGCAGGCGCCGGCGCAATCTGGCCGCGACCGCCGCCTGTGTCGTGTGCGTGGTCGCCGGGACGGGCGCGGTGGCCGCGGTGCGGCTCCAGAGCGGGCCGGACGCGACGGTCCCGGCCGACCCGGCGACCCCGACCCGGCGCGTCTCCCAGTCGCCCGCGCCGCCGTCGGGGTCACCGTCCTGGTCACCGCCGTACCGGCCGGGGTCCCCGAGCCCGGACCTGTCCGCCTCCGCGTCCGCGTCCGGCGGGACCGGCCACGGCAGCCCGTCCGCGTCGGTCCCGCCGCCGGAGGGTCCGGGCGGCCGGCCCGCAGGAGCCTCCCCGAGCAGCAGCCCGCCCCCGGAGACCACCCCACCGGGCCTGACCGGCTGGACCGCGACAGGCACCCCC
>NZ_JBJHPC010000380.1:0-7091 GCF_045257485.1 Streptomyces sp. YS-3
CTGCGCGACGTCACCGTCCAGTCACTGCCCGGAACGCGCCGCGATCCGGCCCGACCCGCGTACGAGTCCACCCGCGAGGGCGAGTTCGGCGCGGCCACCGTCCCGCGCCGGACGCCAGTTCGTACGTGGTGATGCCGCCCATCGCGACCGCGAAGACGACGGCCGCGCCGAGCCCCGAGCGCTTCCAGCCGCGCATCCGGGTGCCGTGGACGGTGGCCGCGCCGAACTCGCCCTCGCGGGTGGACTCGTACGCGGGTCGGGCCGGATCGCGGCGCGTTCCGGGCAGTGACTGGACGGTGACGTCGCGCAGTTGTTCCCCGGTACGCCGGAACAGGTGCTGGAAGACCGTGCCGCCACAGGTGGCGACGACGCTCACCACACCGGCGCCGACGATCGTCCCGTAGACACCGAGCTGGGAGGCGAGCACGGCAGCCGCGACGGCCGCGAGCGCGCTGCCCGCGACCTGGGGCACACTCAGGTCCAGGCGCCTTTCATCCAGTTTGGTCCCGGTTTCCGGCTTCTCGCCCATCTACAACCTCTGTTCGCCCTTCTCCGCCAGCTTGTACGTAGGAGGGACCTATGGGCGAAGCGATTAGTTCCGTTTCTGGCGATTCTGTGAAGCACGCCACGTAGGAAGTGCGTATTCGCCCGGCGCGCGGCGTCCAACTCCCGCCCCCGGGGAGAACTTCGGCGGCGCGGCGGTCCACCCACGTGGCCCGAATGGAGTACTGTGGCGAGCCCTGGGCCTGGTCTCCCTCACGGGTTTCCGGGCTCTGCGGGAGGGGGCCGAAAGCGGCACTCGAACCGGCGGCGCCGCGGCACCGCACGGGCGCCTGCTGTGCAGAGCGACCACGTCGGTCACTCTGCGTCGCGAACAGGTAACCGTGCCATAACGGCGTTCCAGGGCCCATGCCCGACACGCCGGGCAACTCGGCAAGGTTGTGGCAGGCTGCACCCGGGCAGGCCACACTCGACTAGCGGAAGCAGCGACGCAGGTGACGTCGGCAGGCACCACCCGGGAGGTCCCCATGCCCGAACTGCGTGTCGTGGCCGTCTCCAACGACGGCACACGACTGGTGCTCAAGGCTGCGGACAGCACGGAGTACACGCTTCCGATCGATGAGCGGCTGCGCGCCGCCGTGCGCAACGACCGCGCCCGGCTCGGGCAGATCGAGATCGAGGTCGAGAGCCACCTCCGCCCGCGCGACATCCAGGCGCGGATACGGGCGGGTGCCTCGGCCGAGGAGGTCGCCCAGCTCGCCGGGATCCCGGTGGACCGGGTCCGGCGCTTCGAGGGCCCGGTGCTCGCGGAGCGTGCCTTCATGGCCGAGCGGGCGCGCAAGACCCCCGTGCGACGCCCCGGCGAGAACACCGGCCCCCAGCTCGGCGAGGCCGTCCAGGAGCGGCTGCTGCTGCGCGGCGCCGACAAGGACAGCGTCCAGTGGGACTCCTGGCGCCGCGACGACGGCACCTGGGAGGTCCTGCTCGTCTACCGGGTGGCCACCGAGCCGCACGCCGCCAGCTGGACCTACGACCCGCCGCGCCGGCTCGTCCAGGCCGTCGACGACGAGGCCCGCTCGCTGATCGGCGAGACCGACGACACCCCCGAGCCGAGCTTCCCGTTCGTGCCGAGGATCGCCAGGCTGCCCCGGGACCGGCCGCTGGACCGCGCCCTGGACCGGCAGTTGGAGCGTCCGATGGAGCGGCCCACCGCTCCCGCGGCGCCCGAGCCCGTGGCCGCCGCGGACGAGAGCGACTCGCTCACCAGCCTCCTGGAGGCCGTGCCGAGCTTCCGCGGCGACATGGTGGTGCCCGAGCGGCCCGCCCTGCCCGCGGAGGCGCCGGAGAACGAGCCCGAGGCGGAGCCCGAGATCGAGGAGCCGCCCGCACCGGCGGCGTCGGCGGGCGCCGGCGCGGCGTACGCGGACGTCCTGATGCCCCGTTCGGTCACCGGCCACCGCGACCGCCTCACCGGCACCACGGACCGCCAGGCCGAGGCGGACGGCGTCCGGCCCGGACGGCGGGCCGCCGTACCGAGCTGGGACGAGATCGTCTTCGGGACGCGGCGCAAGAAGCAGGAGTAGGACGGCCCGTACGTCCGCCGCGCGGAACGTGCGGAACCGGGGGGCCCGCGCCCGGCGCGGGCCCCCCGGTGTGCGCTACTGAGGGTCGGGGCCGGTCGCGACCGGGCGCGACTCGTCCGAGGACCACTGCGACCAGGACCCGGCGTAGAGCGCGGCGGGAATGCCCGCGACCGCCAGCGCCAGCACCTCGTGGGCGCCGGAGACCCCCGAACCGCAGTACACCCCGACCTCGTTGCCCGAGGCGCCCAGGGACTTGAAGCGGTCGGCGAGGACCTCGGGGGGCAGGAAGCGCCCGTCGGGGCCCACGTTCTCGGTGGTGGGGGCGGAGACCGCGCCGGGGATGTGGCCGCCCACCCGGTCGATGGGCTCGACCTCGCCGCGGTACCGCTCCCCCGCCCGGGCGTCCAGCAGCAGCCCGGACCGGGCGAGCGCCGCCGCCCCGTCCGCGTCGAGCAGGCCGACCGCGCCGGGCTCGGGGACGAAGTCGCCCTCGGCGGGCGCCGGGACCTCGCTCGACAGGGCGCCCGTCCAGGCGGCGAGGCCGCCGTCGAGCACCCGTACGTCCCGGTGACCCGTCCAGCGCAGCAGCCACCAGGCGCGGGCCGCGGCCCAGCCCTGGCCGCCGTCGTAGACGACGACGGGCCGGCCGGCCGACACGCCCGCGCGGCGCATCACGGCGCCGAACGCGGTGACGTCGGGCAGCGGGTGGCGGCCACCGGCGCCGGGCGGTCCCGCCAGCTCCGCGTCGAGGTCGACGAAGACCGCGCCGGGCAGATGCCCGGCCTCGTACTCGGCCCGGCCGTCGTAGGGGGCGGCGCCGGCCGCCTTCGCCAGACTGAGCTGCCAGCGGACGTCCAGGAGGACCGGGGGACGGTCCCCGGCCAGCTCGTCCGCCAGTTCGGATGCGCTGATGATGGCGTTCATGAGGCCATCCTCGCGCAGCGCGCGGCGCCGCGTAACGGCCGTGAAACGGATGAGAAATGCCAAAGCGGGCATCCTCCTTCGGGAACGCGCCAAAAGCGGCGCGGCCGGGGCGCGCTTGGCCGTCGGTGGTGCAAGCATCTGCGGGAAGGCGGGCGTCGGCGCGGCCGGGTCGCCCGTCTCTTCAGGGCGCGTTCTCACAGCGATGGTCCGAGGAGAGAGTCACGATGTCCCAGGCAGAGACCCGGCGCACGCCCGGCACACCCTGCTGGGTGAGCCTCATGGTGCATGCCCTGGCTCCCACCCAGGAGTTCTACGCGGCGCTGTTCGGCTGGGAGTTCCGGCCGGGGCCCGCCTCGCTCGGCCCGTACGTGCGGGCCCTGCTCGACGGCGCGGAGGTGGCGGGCATCGGGCAGCTCCCGCCCGACCAGCATCTGCCGATCGCCTGGACCACGTATCTGGCCACCGACGACGCCGACGCCACGGCCGAGACGATCCGGCACTGCGGCGGCACGGTCGGCGTCGGTCCGCTGGAGGCGGGCGACGCGGGGCGGCTGGTGATCGCCTCCGACCCGGACGGCGCGGTCTTCGGCGCGTGGCAGGCCCAGGCGCACGTCGGCACGACGGTGGCGGGCGCCCCGGGCACCCCCGTCTGGAACGAACTGGTGACCCGCGAGACCGCCTCGGTCGTCAAGTTCTACGAGTCGGTGTTCGGCTACGAGAGGGAGGCGGTGGTCCCGGCCGACCTCGACCAGGTGACGCTGCGCATCGAGGGCCGCCCGGTCTGCTCCCTGCACGGCGTGGGCCATGCGCTGCCCCGAGACAAGGGCGCGCACTGGATGACGTACTTCGAGGTCGCGGACACCGACGAGGCGGCCCGGCGGGTGACGGAGCTGGGGGGCCACGTCCTCCGGTCGCCCCGCGAGGGGGCGAGCGGGCGGGCGGCGACGGTGACGGACCCGGAGGGCGCGGTGTTCACGCTGGTGAAGTCGCCGGTCTGACCTCCGAGCCGGGCCCCCGCCGGCCCGCGGACCGGGCGAACCGGCCCGGACGCCCTACGCGTCGATGGGCAGGACATCCGGCGACAGCGCGGCGGCCCGCGCCGCCGCCGCCGTCATCCGGCGGCGGTGGTGGCGCCGGCACAGCACCTCGTACCCGATCTCGTCCTCGGACTGGTTCACGTCACCGACCACGACCTGCGCGCCCTCGACCACCATCTCCCCGCCGCGGGTACGCGCGTTGTGGGTGGCGCGCGCCCCGCACCAGCAGAGCGCCTCGACCTGGAGCACCTCGACGCGGTCCGCCAGTTCGACCAGCCGCTGCGAGCCGGGGAAGAGCTTGGAGCGGAAGTCGGTGGTGATGCCGAAGGCGAAGACGTCCAGGTCGAGGTCGTCGACGACCCGGGCGAGCTGGTCGATCTGGCCGGGCGCGAGGAACTGCGCCTCGTCGGCGATCACGTATTCGCAACGGCCGCCCTTGGAGAGGTGGGCGACCAGGTACCCGTAGAAGTCGAAGCCCTCCGCGGCCTCGACCGCGTCCGTCACCAGCCCGAGCCGGGAGGACAGCTTGCCCTCGCCCGCGCGGTCGTCCCGGGTGAAGATCATGCCCTGGAGGCCGCGCGCGGAGCGGTTGTGCTCGATCTGAAGAGCGAGGGTGCTCTTTCCGCAGTCCATCGTTCCGGAGAAGAACACCAGCTCGGGCATGGGAGGGTGACGGCCTTTCGGATCTGCGCACGCGTCCGCGTACAGGAGACGGAGGAGAGACGGGGGGAGGTGCGGGGAGAGAGGTTACGAGCGTACTTCGAGGAGCGGCACCAGCTGCTCGACGGGGGTCATCGAGCCGTGCATTCCGACCATCGCGGACTCGTGCGGCTCGTTCCGCGAGGCGATGATCACCACATCGGCGTGGGCGGCGGCGACGACGTCGCCGATCCTCCCGTACACCCGCTCGTCGCAGGCGCCCGGCTGTCCGAACCAGCCCGCCGCGATGGCCTCGTCGCGGCTCGCCACCCAGAACTGCTCGCCCAGCACCTCGCGCCAGACGGTGAGCACATCGGACTCGGCGCCGGGGACCGCGTACACATGGCGGGCCCGGCCCTCGCCGCCGAGCAGGGCCACCCCCGCGCCCAGCTCCCAGTCCTCGTCGAAGTCGATACGGGACTCCTCGTCGAAGGGGATGTCGATCATGCCGTGGTCGGCGGTGACATAGAGCGCGGAGCGCGGCGGGAGCTGCTCGGCGAGCCGCTGGACCAGCCGGTCGACGTACATCAGCTGGCCCCGCCAGGCGTCGGAGTCCACACCGAAGCGGTGGCCCTTGCCGTCGACCTCGCTGTAGTACGTGTAGACGAGCGAGCGGTCCCCGGCGGCGAGTTGGGCGGCGGCCAGGTCCATGCGGTCCTCGCCGGTCAGCCTGCCGTGAAACGTTCCGCCACTGAGCGCGACCTTGGTGAGCGGGGTGTGCTCGAAGGTCGGCGAGGACACCTGGGCGGTGTGCACGCCGGCCGCGTCGGCCAGCTGGAAGACCGTCGGATACGGCTGCCAGGTGTGCGGGTCGGTCCACGGCTTCCAGCGGAGCTGGTTCATCAGCAGGCCGGTCTGCGGGTCGCGCGCGGTGTAGCCGGGCAGGCCGTGCGCGGCGGGCGGCAGGCCGGTGCCGACGGAGGCGAGCGAGGTGGCGGTGGTGGCCGGGAACCCGGCCGTGATCGGCCGTCCGGTGCCGCCGCGCGAGCCGGCGAGCAGCCCGTGCAGATAGGGCGCCTCGTCGGGGTGGGCCTTGATCTGCTCCCAGCCCAGCCCGTCGATCAGGAACACGCAGTTCCGGTCGGCCGGGGTCAGCTCCGCGATGGCGGCGGTCGTCCCGGGCACGCCCATGCCCGCCGCGAGGGTGGGCAGCAGATCGGCGAGCGAGCCGCTGCCGTACTCGGGCAGGGGGGCGGTGTCGAGGGCGAGGGGCTCGGGGTCCTGCCAGGTGGGCTGGACCATCAGCGGGCGGTGGCCGCGGTGGCTTCGGAGAGGGCCTGGGCGAAGCCGAGGGTCTGGCGCACGGTGTCCGGGCCGTCCCCGGCCTCGCTGACGCGCAGGCTCAGGTCGTCGGCGGTGGAGCTGCCGGTGTAGCCGTGGTCGGCGTCGCAGTTCGGGTCGCCGCAGGCGGCGGGCTCCAGGTCGATCCGGGAGACGGCGCCCCAGCCGATGGTCAGGACGACCTCGCGGGGCAGGGTGCCCGGGGTGTACGACTCGGGGTTGGCCACCACGCGGCTGACGACCACGGACGAGATCCGGTCGAGCTTCACGGACTCGGTGGAGGTCGTGGCGTACGGCGTCGGGGAGCTGGTGTCCGCGTTCTGCTCGTCGGTGTGGCTGACGATGAAACGGTTGTCCGTCAGGACCAGGACCGTCACATGGCGGCGGACCTCGTTGGCGTCGAAGGTGGTCTCCTGGTGGACCAGGTACGACGCGATCGGCTCACCACCGACGGCGGCCTCCACCGCCTCGGCCACAAGGGCCGGGTAGTAGCCGCTGCGCTCGATCGCCGCGCGCAGCCCCTGGGTCATCGTGCCGGTCTTCGCCATGGACTCCATCCTACGGGGCCCCGGGGCCCGATCGACTCAGTAGCTGGGCAGGCGCCTCGGGCCCAGGTCGGCGCGGGGCGGCGGGGGTGCGAGGCGCAGGCTGGCGCCGAGTACGGACAGGCCCTGCTGGGCGACGACGACCGGTTCCAGGGAGACGGCGACGACCTCGGGGTGGTCGTCGACCAGCCGCGAGACCCGCAGCAGCAGCTCTTCGAGGGCCGCGGTGTCCACCGGGGCGGAGCCGCGCCAGCCGAAGAGGAGGGGGGCGGTCCGGATCGACCGGACCAGTTCGGCGGCGTCCCGGTCGGTGGCGGGGACGAGGCGGTGGCCCGTGTCGCCGAGCAGCTCGGAGGCGGCCCCGGCGAGGCCGAAGGAGAGCACGGCGCCGACGGCCGGGTCGATGGCGGCGCGCACCACGGTGTCCACGCCGCGCGGGGCCATCGCCTGGACGACCGGCTGGAGCTCCTCGGGCTTGCCGAGGGCGTGCGTCAACTCCGCGTACGCGCGGCGTGGACACC
>NZ_JBJHPC010000039.1:0-24532 GCF_045257485.1 Streptomyces sp. YS-3
GCAGTGGGGCGGGCACCAGCGGGGGAGTGGCCGGCCAGGCCAATTCCAGCGCCGTGGATCTGGCTCTGGTAGGAGCTGCGGTCGGGTCGGCGATCGGCGGACTCTGCAGTGGCGTCGCAGCGATCATGGTGGCACGGCGTTCCCCGCGGCAGGATCCCTGACCGTCCTGCGGACCGTGGCGCTGTGTGAACACGGACTGGCAGCGGCTCCTGGCATTCAGCGGACCGGCGGCGTCGTGTACGCCCCGGCGGTGCCCCGCTGTCATTGGCGCAGCGGACGGGGGGAGGGGATGCCGGATACCGGCCTGGGTGAAGGGCGGGTTCTCGGGCCGGTCCCAGCTGCCACTGTCGGCCGCAGAGTGGTGACGGCAGTCGTCGACCGGGCGTCGGCTGGCCCGTGCCGACCCGCGTATCGCCCCCACACCACGCTCCCACCTCCTGCACGCACCAAGTGTCTTGACGGGCTGGGAGCCAAAGGCCGAGCCCGTGATCCACCTCGCTGAGCGGTGTGATCAGTCGGTGGGCGGTTCGGTGGGCGGCCTCACCGTGTGCTTGATCCAGACGTTGGGCTCGACATAGACGGCCTGGTCACGTGCTGTGTCACAGCGCACCGGGACCAGGGCGCCCGGTACGTCGATGTCACCGTCGGTGTCGAACGGCAGGCCGGTCCACTGCCGCCACTGGGCCAGTGAGCCGCTGACGGTCATCGATGCCGGCGCGATCCGCTGGATGCTGCCACCGGCTTTGACGTGCACTCGGAGCCAGGGGTCGGTCGGAAATCCGTCGGCACCCTGTCGGTGGAGGTAGTCGCCCATAGCGACACGGGGTTCGAGATGCTTGGCCGTGGGGCGGACCGGGGCCAACAGCGTGGTGTGGCCCTGTCGGCCGACGGCGTCCCGCAGCGCGGCCAACATTCTGTAGGACAGGCCGCGGCCGAGGTATTCGGTGTCCACCGTGATCTCCAGGGCGCTGGCCCTGGTCGGTGTATGCCCATGACGTTGGTCGCGGAATGCCCAGACGAGTATCTGATCCCATCCCTTGTCGGGCATCTCCTCACGGCCGTCGAGGTCGGCGTTGAACGGCACGCTCAGCCCGCGGGCTACGACGCGCTCACCATCCGTCGCGACCACGCAGTAGTGGGGGAAGTCCTCAGCCACCCGGCCCAGCAGGGCTTCCCCAACCGGGTCGTGCGGGATGAAGGCCGGCCACGTCTCAGCGATCTCGTAGATCCGAGGAAGCAACGAGGGACGCTCGGCAAGCGGGGTGATCACGATGCTGTCTCTGTCTGCCACGGCGGGGACCTTGCCATGGAAGCGTCCCTCTTGGCCAGTGGCTATGCGCCGCGGGGCGCAGAGTGGCCGACCAGGGGGCCTGGTGGTCGGCCCGGTTGTTACGCCGTTGTACTGAGCCGTAAAGCTCTATTGCCGCCTTGGTGGCCGCGTCGAGTGCGCAGGACGAAGGTGGTGCTGGCGGGGCGACACCCGCACGCTTCCCCACACCCCCGGATCCGTCCCAGCGCTCGCAACGGCACAGTAACCGTTGCGGGTTGGGGACCCGTGGTCAGGTGCTGAGGAGGCGGTCGAAGAACGACCGGTATTGGCGAAGAGCCAGACGCAGGTCCTCGGTCGCTGCCTCTTCGCCTCGGTGCCACTGGCTTTCGAGTCCCTGCTTGTGGTCGGCGAACGTGGTGGCGAGGAGTTGCATGACCTCGGCGACAAGCCCGTCCGCTGCGAGGACCGACTGCTTCGGGTCATCGACGAAGCCCTGTTGGATCTCCTGCCACCGGCTACGGAGCCCCTCTGCCTCCTGGGTCCCGAGGAGCGGGGCGGTATCGGGCTCCTGCTCGGGTGCGTGCCCTTCGTCAGGTGCCGCGTCCGGTTCGGTGCCGGTCTCGTCGGTGGATGTGGTCCGGTCTGTTGGCGTTGTCCCCTCGTGGTCGGGGGCCGGGGTGAGGACCTCATCCGTCTGGGGCCGGGCGATGTCCTCGGTGGACAGTGTTTCTCTGGCGGGCTCGGCGTACTCGTCGTCGCGCCCGTACGGTCCTTCTGTCTGCATGTCCCTCATACCTCTCTGCGGGGACCTCTCAGCGGGGACCTCTCTGCGGGGACCTCTCTGCGGGGGACCTCTCTACGGGGCCGGAGGCCCGCCTACGGTTTGGTGGGCGCTCAGTGGCGTTCCTCATCGGCCGAATCGGTGCCGTCGTGCAGCAGTTCCTCGAAGAGCGCCCGGTAGTGAACCATCGCGCTCCGCAGTTCTTCCGTGGTGATGTCCCTGCTGCCGGCCCGTCCGTTGATCTCATGGGCGATCCGGTAGTGGTCCAGGGTTCGGGCGTGCTCGACCGAAAGGTCCCGTTCCTGCTGCTCGAAATTCTCGGTCGGGTAGCCGCGCTCGCTCATGAGCGCGGTCACGAGCCGATCCGCCTCACCCACGGCCTGGTCGGGGCTGTCGACGAAGTGCTCCTGCACGCTGGCCCAGTCCCGGGTGTACCGGTCGCGGACTGTGGACGGCAGCGGCCTGATCTCCAGTGATTCATGCCGCGCCTCCCTCTCCTTGAGGTCGCGCTCGGCCGCTCCACGGCTCTGCTCCGTCTCGACGGCGCGCTCGTATTCAGGACCGAACTGCTCCTGAAGGTGCCGACGCCGGGTGATGGTCCGCAGGGTCAACGCGACGGCGGCCAGTATCACCACGGCGACCACAACGATGACGATGATCCACATCGCATCCTCCACTCCATGGCAGCGCACACAGTGGCTTGGCCGGGGCGTACCAGCGTCGCCCGCCGAGGGCCGCCGTCCTTGGTGGTGCCACATTCCAGAATTTCACATATTGGGGCAAATGTGCTATCGCGCGGGGTGTGGTTTCTGGATCTCCGGCGCCTTTCCGGTGCGTACGCCGTGACGGGCGATGCCCCGGGCCACTGCGGTTGACCAGCGGGCCGGGGTGAGCGACGCAGTACCACTCTCGATGTCACGGTGAGGTCGAGCCTGCGGCGGCCATGCGGAGCGGTGCGTCGACGGAAAGCGGATCCGACATGTACCGGCGTGTCCTGGTGGTCGCGCTGACGATGACCAGTGCGATCGCGGATATCGTCACGGAGGAGAGGGCGGCAGCGTGATGCCTCGGTTCGCGGGTGCGCGTGCCGTCGGGCCGTAGGGCCGCAGGCGCGCCGAAGGATTCGCGACGGCCGTCAGGTATCTGTCCTCGGCGCCGGGGCGTGCGAGAACGGGTGGTGTTTCGCGCGGGTTCAGGGACGGCTACCAGTAGTGCCGACGACCGCCCACCGCGCGTCCGACGGATCCCAGGACCATCAGGATGATGCCGATGACGAGCAGGACGATGCCGATGGTCCACAGGATGGCGACTCCGGTCACGAAGCCGATGATCAGCAGAATGATTCCGAGGATGATCATGATGCACGCCGATCTCACGGAGTGAAGATGGCCCCTGTTCCCAGAGTAGATCCGGACCCGCGCGATGGCTTGGCGGACTTCACGGTTCTACCGTGGAGGGAACAGAGCGCAAATTCTGGAGCGCGCCATGTTCCTCTTGCTTGGACTCGTCCTTCTGATCGCCGCCCTGGTCGTCGGGGTGTCCGGCGTTGTCGCCAACGAGGGCGCCGCCCACCCGCTCACCGGCGGGTTCTCCGTCTTCGGCTACCACTTCTCCGGCTCCACCGGCACCCTCTTCCTCTACGGCATCGTCGTCGGGGCCGTGGGCCTGCTCGGGCTGAGCCTCCTCCTGGCCGCCGTCCGCCGTGCCTCCCGCCGCGGCCCCGGCGGGCGGCCCGGACGCAGGATGTCGCGCCGCGACACGATCGTCGGCGACACGAGCCGCGACGACGTCGTAGACCCACGCGGGACCGACCGCCCGTACGAGAGGGGCGATGCGGGGGCCGCCGGGCCCGACGACGACCGGCATGCCAACCCTGCCGGTGAGCCCCGAAGAGGACTGCACCCCTTCAAGCACCGATCGCAGCCCGGGTAGGCCGAGGCAGCCGCGCACGTACGGCGGCGTCCGCTGACGGCCGCCTCATTTGGCACCAGGAGATGCGGCCGGATTCGAGGTGGCCGTAGTTCAAGGCGGCGTGCAGGGCGCCGTGGCCGCGGCGGTGCTCGGCCAGCAGGCGTCAGGTCCACCGGCGTCAGGTCCACCCGTGTCCTCAACAGCCCGTTCGTGCACAGCAGCCGTGTCGGTCAGCTCGATCCTGGTCGGAGCACTGAATCGGGCGAAGGCCTCGCGCGTGTCCGGAGGATCCCCAGGCGGGGGAGCAAGTTCGACGGAGAGAGTGCGAGCCGTGCGGCGGGCCATGGGCCGGCCACGTTGTCTCTGCGGAGGGGGACGGTGAGTGAAGACGCGCCAGAAGGGACGCGGCGCGCCCGAGCCACATTCCCCCTGGAACGAGGTAGTGCCGGGACTGTGGATGGGCGGTCACCAGTGGACCGACGCTGTGGGGGAAAGCCGTCCAGTGTCGTGGGGAAGGAGTTCGGTCTGGTCATCAGCCTGTACACCCCGCCCCGGTCACGGACCGGATCCGGCCATCGACCACCTGGTTGCCGAGATTCCTGACGGCCCGCTCGTCGCCGCGCAGATCCACACGGTCCAGCAGCTCGCCCATACGGCCGCCAGGTCCGTCAAGGAGGGGCGGACCGTCCTGGTCCGCTGCAACGCAGGCTACAACCGCTCCGGCCTTGTCATCGCGCAGACTCTCATCGACCTCGGCCACGACGCGACGAACGACAGCCATCGACCTCGTCCGACAGAAGCGATCTCCCTCAGCCCTGAACAACCGGCTCTTCGAGGAGTACCTCAACACCGGTCTCGGCGTTGCCCACCTCCTCGCTGAGCTGGACACGTTTACCTGACCGCATGGCGAGGGCGACGCCCAGCCATTCGATCCGGCCTGCCAGTTGACCACCTTTTGCCGCTCGCTTCAGCGGCGATCGAGGGCCTCGACCTCCCACTGACCTTCTGGTGAAGCGAGCAAGAGCAGGGCGGCAGGGCGGCCCGGCGCTACGAGCGAAATGGCCCGTCCCGCCGCCGGGGAGGAGGGCTCGCGCCGCCGATGAGCTCGTCCGCCGACGGCGCGACCTTGCTTCGCGCTTGGTGATCGGCCTGTCCAAATCCCCGTGATCCGTGAGGTTGTATCCCACGGAGAGCGCGACCCCCACCCAGCGCGCCATGGCCGAACCGCGACGTGGTTGGACTTTTGGGGACGGGCTGTTGGACGTTCACCTGGGAGGTGCGGTGGGGTCTTCTGGTGGACACCCCGGGTCACTAGCGTTCCCTCCGTACACACCTAACACGGCTCAGGAGGGTCAGTTGGCCACGGACAACGCAGGCGGCATCTCACGGCGACGGCTGTTCGCACTGGGCGGCGGGGCCCTCGGTGCGGCCACGGCCGGTTCCCTGCTGCCGCCCTCGCTGCAGACCGCGATGGCTGCGGGACCCCCGGCCGGCGGGCTGAGCGCGGTCAAGCACGTCGTCATCCTCATGCAGGAGAACCGGTCCTTCGACCACTACTTCGGCACTCTGCGCGGAGTCCGCGGATTTGGTGATCGCAACGCCATTCAACTCCCGGGCGGCAAATCTGTGTTCGAGCAGCCGGGGGCGCCCGGCAGCACCGTCCTGCCCTTCTCCGTGCGCGGCGCCGCCGCCACCCAGCAGAAGGACCTCCAGTACATAGGCGCCCTCGACCACTCCTGGAGCGGCGGCGCCAAGGCCTGGAACGGCGGCTGGATGGACAACTGGGTGTCCGCCAAGACCTCTGCGACCATGGCGTACTACGACCGCCAGGACATACCGCTGCACTACGAGCTCGCCGACACCTTCACCGTGTGCGACGCCTATCACTCCTCCATCCACACCTCCACCAGCCCCAACCGCAACCACTTGTGGAGCGGGAAGACCGGGTACGAGCCGAACGGCCAGCGGGCCGTCGGCAACGACGCCTACGACGAAGGCACCCACCCCGGGTACGACTGGGGCACCTACGCCGAGCGGCTGGAGAAGGCCGGGCGCAGCTGGAAGACGTACACCGAGTGGGAGAACTTCACCGACAACCAGATCGAGTTCTTCACCACGTTCAAGGCGATCGCGCGCAAGGCGCTGGCCAAGACTGGCGGGCACACGTTCATGGAGTCCTTCTACTCCGTCGTACGCGACGCCTCGAGCGACGCCGAGCGTCAGCGGCTCCTCGGGCTGCTCGACCAGGGTTTCGCCACCCTCACCAGAGCAGAACGCAGCCTGTTCGAACGGGGGTTGAGGCGGGTGCCGACCGGTACGCTCGCGGAGACTTTCGGCAAGGACGTCGCCGCCGGCGCCCTGCCGGAGGTCTCCTATCTGGTGCCCTCCGCGCTGGACTCCGAGCACCCGAGCGTCTCCTCGCCCGTGCACAGTGCGACGATCGTCTACAAGGTGCTCGACGCGCTCGGCAAGAACCCCGACGTGTGGCGGCACACCGTCGTCCTCATCAACTATGACGAGAACGACGGCTTTTTCGACCACGTTCCGCCGCCGGTGGCCCCGCCCGAGGTGACGGACGAGCAGTGGCAGGGCAAGCCGACCGGCCTCGGCGCGCGAGTGCCGATGCTCGTGGTCTCGCCCTGGAGCGTCGGTGGCTATGTCTGCTCCGAGGTCTTCGACCACACCTCCGTCATCCGCTTCCTGGAGCGCTGGACTGGGGTACGCGAGCCCAACATCGGTGCCTGGCGACGCACCGTCACAGGGGACTTGACCTCGGCCTTCGACTTCAAGCGCGCCAGGTCGCAGCCCGCCGTGCACCGGCCCGCGCCCATTCCGCCGCTGAGTGGCCGCTGGCGCCCCGAGCCGCCGGCGCGGCAGCACATGCCCGTCCAGGAGGAGGGCACCCGGCTCGCACGGCCGCTGCCGTACCAGCCGGACGCGTACGCCAAGGTGGCGGGCGACGCCCTCCAGGTGCAGCTGAGCAACAAAGGCCAGGCCAGCGCCCACTTCGCGCTTTACCCGTACGCCAAGGAGTTCGCCACGCCCCAGCACAAGGACGTGCGGGGCAAGGGCCAGTGGACGGTGCCGCTGACCGGCGCCTACCGGTTCACCGTGACCGGACCGAACGGCTTCCGGCGCGAGTTCGAGGGCGGCGGCGCCGCGGACGTCGCCGAGGTGACCACGCACTTGGACCACCACGACCGGGACGTCCATCTCACCCTCCGCAACCGCGGACAGCGGTCCGTCACCTTCGTCGTACGGACGCTCGGCTACGCCGACGAGGCCGACCTGCGGGACTGGAAGCGTTACGTGACGGTCAAGCCGGGCCGCAGCCGCAGCGTGGTCCACTCGGCCGCCGACGCGCACGGCTGGTACGACCTCGAAGTGACCGTGGATGGCGGGAGCCCGTTCCGCAGGCGCCTGATGGGCCACATCGAGAACGGCCGCCCGAGCGTCTCCGGCTGACTGGGCCGCCCGTCGGACAGCCTGGCGGGGTGCGCTGAGTGTTCGTGACGGGCTGTTACGACGAACCGTCGTAACAGCCCGCCACACCCAGACCGAGACCCAGGAGCGGCGAGTGCCAGGGGCGCTAGCCGTTGCTGTTGCTCCACCCGGCTGTGCTGGAGTACGAGTCAAGCAGGTCCACCACGAAGACCAGGGTCGCGCCCGGCGGAATCAACGGCGACGGCGACTGATTGCCGTAGCCGAGACGCGGGGGAACGATGATCTCGCGCCGACCGCCGACCTTCATCCCCCTCACCCCCCGGTCCCAGCCCTTGATGACCTTGCCACTGCCCAGGGCGAACTTGTACGGCTCGCCCCGGTCCCAGGAGGCATCGAACTCCTTCCCGGACTCGAAGGTCACCCCGACGTAGTGGACCCTGACCACCATGCCCGGCTTCACCTCGGGCCCGTCGCCGACGACCAGGTCCCGGATGGTCAGCTCGGTAGGGGCGTCACCCTCCGGAACGTCGACCTCGGGCTTCGTCAGTTCACTCATTGCAGCCTCAACACTCTCCATGGGAAGCCCTCGCACGGACCAGCCGGACATATGGACACTCCGTGCAGCAGATGGCCAGGCTACCGAGAAGGCCGGGCCCTGAGGCACACCGATCCAGCGGCCACACCCTTGAGGTGCCTGGACGCGGGTTTCGCCTGGACCGGTCCGGGGCCAGGGCCTGGAAACTGTTCTTCCACGGCCCACGGAACAGCTTCGCGGCCGGTACCGGCCCAGCTACGCCGACGCGCTCACCCTCGCGGTGGGCGGCGTCTCGCCGGACGGCTGGGCGTGTGCGGGGTAAGCACGGCAACGCCGCCCGCAACGCAGTCAGCTAGTTCTGGGCCGCCTCCCGCCAGAACCGCATCAAGGCCGCGGCATCGGGCAGACGCAGACGAGCACCGTAGTTGGCGGAAGGAGAGACAGTGCCGCAGGAACCCTCACTGAGAGCTGTCGGGTGGGCTCGTTCGTTGCCGATCAGCAGCGGCGTGAAGACGGCAAGGGACTGGACGCGTGAGCATCTCGCGAAGCTCGGCTGGGACCGGGCCGCGCCGGATCTCGTGGACTCCGTCGTGCTGACCGTGTCCGAGATGGTCACGAACGCCCATATTCATGCCGGGAGCGACGCCCAGCTCCTCCTCACCTGGGACGAGGAATGCCTGCATGTGACGGTCCATGACGCGTCGCCCCAGGTCCCGGAACCACGCCACGCTGGTGAAGGAGCCACCGGGGGACGCGGAATGCTTCTCATCGACGCTCTCGCCGACGAATGGAAGGTCTACCGTTGCCCCCGAGGTAAGGACGTCACAGCCTGCTTCCAGCCACCTGCGGCCACTCCATCGGACGGATCGTCGGCGGCAGCTCGCTGATTCCTGATGAGAACCCTCCGTGCGCGGTGACTGCGCTGCGCTGCTGTCCAGCTTCATCGCCCAGCGGGCCCGTGTATGCCCGGCATCGGCCAGACTGGGCTCATGGCGGGGAGTGTTGGGGGCTGGGATTTCCCGCGAACGTACGGTGCCCGGGTGGAGTCGCTGTGCGTCGGGAGGCAGCTTCGCTACCGTGGGGCAGTCGATGGGAGTAGGACGGGGGAGACCATGAACCGACCGTTGCTGTTCCTCGACGTGGACGGGCCGCTCAACCCGTATGCCGCGAAGCCGGAGAAGCGCCCCGACGGTTACACCACACTCAGAGTGCCCCGGGACGACAGCGGAGATTCCGACGGACACAGAGCGCTCTCTGCTCGGCGGCGTCCCTTGCGTGTCTGGCTCAACCCAGAGCATGGGAGATCCCTGCTCCAGCTCGGTTACGAGCTGTGCTGGGCCACCACGTGGATGGACGGCGCCAACCGCTGGATCGCTCCGACACTCAGCCTTCCTGAACTCCCCTTCGTCGACTTCGGCAGCGCACTGTTCCAGGACCGCCTTGACGGGGTCCACTGGAAGACGGGTCCCCTGGTGGACTACGCCAACGGGCGTCCCTTCGCCTGGGTGGACGACGAACAGGGCGATCCGGACCAGGCATATGTGACTACCCACCACCGCGGACCCGGGCTGCTTCATCACGTCAACCCGCGCATCGGTCTTCGCGAGGACGACTTCCGCACGCTCGCCGACTTCGCTCGATCTCTGGACACTCCATGGACCGCCAGCTGAGCTCGTCGCCAGTCCTTCAGACAGCTACATGGTCGGCTCCGCGACCACGACAAGACAACCCCGACCACGACGACAACCACGAGAACCATCGTCGGCCGCATGTCTCAAGATCCCCACCGGGGCCCTCACCGCCGTACTCGGCCTCTTGCTCATGCGCGGCGGATTCGTCCCTGGACTCAGCGCCTTGGACTCCACCCCCAATGTCTTGCCGGCAGGCCTGCGGGCCCGGCTGGCAGCGGATCCGAACCAGCCGGTCCAGTGACGCTTGCCCAAGGGTGGACGACGGGCCGGGAACTGGTGCGCTTCGGGTGCCAGGGTTCAGGGTCAGGAATGTGCTGGTCTGGGCGATGCCTCCTGCGCGGGCCAGACCAGGCCAGGGCACGCGCGGAGCCGTTTCCGGACCTGGCAGTTCGGCGGTCCCCGCTGCGGGGTGTGGCATGGGCGGCAAAGCACCGGTGGCCGGGCGCTGTGCCCGGCCACCGGTGCGGCAATGAATGGGCGCGGCCCTTCCTCGACTACCCCATCAGCTGCAGTGAACGAACATGCCGCTGTTGTCGGGGGTCCCGTTGGAGAAGTTCCACGTCGGAGTCTGCCCATTGCAGTTATGACCGCCGGCGGTGAAGTTCATGTTGCCGTGGTACAGGCGGGTGTTCGACACGTTGGGGGCCACCTTGATGAATCCGGAGTCCCACCACCAGGTGTTCGCGTTCAGGACGGGAGCGTTGGTGTTCGCGCTGTAGTTGGAACTCGATTTCACGTCGATCAGGCCGCCGTGCCAGTTACTGTTGACGTAGTTGGTGTTCCAGAGGTTGACCTCGGTGTACGCGACCTTGTTGTTGGGGTCGCAGTAGTTCCAGGCAAGATAGAACGAACCGATCGACCGTCCGCCGGCCATGATGAGCTGCGACTGCCCCAGTACTTGGGCGCAGGAACTGGAACTGGCCTGCGCGGTACCGGCACCGACAGCGGCGAAAGCAAGGCTCCCGGTGAGAACGGCCAACGCCATGGACGCCGAACGTATCCGGGTACTGATGTGCGTGCTGTGGTTGGCAAGCCTCATACGTCGTTCCTCTCTATCGAGCGCTGCTCGGCAAGGTCCTGCCGTCACGCTCGTAGCTGCTGCTGACTGACGACACCAACCATCACCACAGGCACCGTTGTCCGCCCCGCCAAGTCGGCAACGCCGCAGGTCGGCAACCCCCTGCGGGTGGACAAGTGGACTTGTCCACGGACAATCCTCGTTTGGCGCCGGTGCAGGCTCATGCCAGACTTTCGTAGCTGTTGGCCGATTCGGCTGAGCCGTGACATCCCGCTGTCGGTCGCCATGCTCAGGCACCGCGCCTCCGCCACCAGCTCGCGCTCCCGGAGCACCACACGTGTCCAAGGCCAGGAGGAGGCTGACCGCCGCCTCGTCCAAGAACGCCGAGAGGTGCATGGTCGGCCTCGGCGCTGAGGCGCGCTGCCGCGCGCTGTAGGCGAGCGAACCGCGTCGCCCAGGAGCCTTGAGAGCCGGGGTGCGGGTGGCACACGCAGTCGTGGTGCGCCCAGCGGGTTCCCGGAGGCTTCCCAAACAGCCAGGCGGTCGATCAGAGGGGTCGCGGATTCCTTGCCCTCCCAGCTGGTACCACTGGTACCGTCGATACCACGCCGGACTCTTCGAAAGCGATGAACCTGCGGTTCCCCGACCCCCAGCGTGATGCCATCGCAGCCGCTGCGACGGAGGCCGGTGTCAGCATGCAGGAATTCGTCCTCTTGAAAGCCTTTTCGGAGATTTTCACGAGAAATGTTGCCGCGCCATAGCTCTCCCCACTCCGATGACACCTCGTGGCCTGTAGTCATCGCCGGAGCGACCACCCTGCTGTAAGCGGGGCATGGTGAGTTAATGCGGAATCAGCCTGTTCTCATTTTCGACGGAGACTGCGGTTTTTGCTCTACCTCGGTTCGGTTCGCTGATCGACGCCTACAGCCTCGTTGCCAAACCGTTCCTTGGCAGTTCGCAGACTTGGCAGATCTTGGCGTCACCGCAACACGAGCCGAGCATGAAGTGCTGTGGGTGACTCCCGGAGGTGTGGTGTATGGAGGTGCCCAGGCCGTTGCGAAGGCTCTGATGAGCGCGGGCGAAGCGTGGACGCTGGCGGGTGCGCTGCTCATGCTGCCTCCCATGCGGTGGGCTGCCCATGGCGTGTACCGACTCATCGCAAACCCTCGTCATCGCATGCCCGGAGGCACCCCGGCATGCGCTCTGGGCAAGGGCAACGGCAAGGTCATGAGTCAGGTGGCACCGCAGATCGGCGTAGTACAGAGAGACTCGCTGGAGCGCAGGCCCAGTTGGCCCCATCCTGCGGGATAGGGCTCGGGCCCCTGCTTCCCTGCCCGAGTTAGTGGAACCCTCCAAGCCCGGCTGGACATCGTTGTGCCGGCCAAGATCATCGTGTTCATACGCACGGCCCCAGACTGGCAGGACGACGTGGCCGAGGTTGCCGCCGCGTCCTTGTCCGCGACGACACCTGGGACGGCACACCGTGAGCGAACGCGTCATTGCGCCCAAGAGCCGGGGCTTCCTCTTCCTCGACTCCCACCCTGCCGGCTGCAAGCAGATGGTGGACGAGATGTGGCAGGCCGTCCCCGCCCCGGTCGCCAACGGCGGCGAGGGGCCGGTGGCTCTGGTTATTGGCTCCTCCGCCGGATATGGCCTGGCCGCCACGATCGCGGGCCTGGCCCGTGTCGGTATCCGTGGCATCGGCGTGTGCTTCGAGAAGGCGCCCGCGCGCCGCACCGGCACGGCTGGCTGGTATCGCACCGCCGCCACCGCTCGGCTCGCCCAACAGCACGGCCGGGACATGGTCTTCGTCAACGGCGATGCGTTCAGCGACATGGTGAAGGAGCAGGTCGCTGACCTCCTGGCCGAACGGTTCGGGGGGCGACTCGACTTCCTGATCTACTCAGTGGCCGCGCCTCGCCGCACCGACCCGGACACCGGTCACGTGTATGCGTCGGTCATCAAACCGATTGGCTCGCCGTACACCACCAAGACCCTCGTCTTCGACGAGAACGGCGCCCCGGAGGTGAAAGAGGTCACCACCGCGCCGGCTGAGGGCGACAACATCGAGCAGACCGTGGCGGTGATGGGCGGCACCGACTGGGAACGGTGGATCACGTTCCTGGCAGACCGCTCCCTGCTCGCCGACGGCTTCACCACCGCCGCCCTCTCCTACATCGGCTCGCCCCTCACCGCGGCGATCTACCGGCAGGGCACCATCGGCGCCGCAAAGGCCCATCTGGAAGCCACTGCACGTACGTTGGACGAGCGCCTCGGCAAGACCCTGGGCGGCCGGGCCGTGACCTCGGTCAACGCCGCTGCGGTCACCCAGTCCTCCACCGCCATTCCCGGCATCGCCCTCTACGTCGGGCTGCTGCGCGGCGTCCTGGGCGACGCCATGGTTGCCCCGATCGGTCAACTGGTGCAGCTGTGGGACCAGCTGACTGGCGCCCGCCCCCTCGACCTCGACGCCGAGGGCCGGGTTCGCCTCGACACCTGGGAACTGACCCCCGCCGTGCAGAACGCCGTGGCCGAACGCTGGAGCACCGCCACCAGCGACAACATCACCGAACTCGCCGACCTTGACTGGTTCAGCGACGAAGTCCGCCGCCTCTACGGTTTCTCTGTCCCTGGCATTGACTACACCGCCGCCGTAGAAACCGACGTTCCCTGGCCCACTCTCGCCCTTTGACCCGCGTCGCGAATGCCGCAGATCGCGTCGGGCGTCGAGCACGTCTTCGCTGACACGAGGACGGCTGATTCCGCACGCGACCGCGCGGCGCTGGCGGTAGTCGGCTGGGTCGAAATTCCGGGGCCGAACGCCGTGGGTGCCCGACTTGTGCGGCGGCGGGCCTTCGTTTCCATGACCGAACGCGCGCAGCTCCCCGCACCTCGTATCGGCCCGACAACCCCGCTGAAGCAAAGGCGGATCTGCTCAGGCGCGATGCGCGGTCCGGTACGAGCGACCAGGGCTACCCCGTGACGCCAAGGAAGCGTACTATTTCACATATTTAGTCCGTTATGCGTATTGACGTTCACGAGGGGTACGACAGGAGCGAGCCCGCGTTGCCGGGGCGTGGAGGTGAGAGGCATGGGAGCAGGCAAGAAGGTCAAGAATGCCGGGAAAACGACCAAAGGCAAGGTGAAGGAGACCACGGGCAAGGCTGTGGGAAACGAGAGCCTGGAAGCCAAGGGGCGGGGCGAGCAGGCGCTGGGTGACGTCAAGCAGGCTGGTCAGAAGGCCAAGGACGCGCTCAAGCACTGATGCTCAGGTGTCGAGGAGGCCGGCGGATGTCCCGCCGGCCTTCGCCGGTCTTCGCGCGGGGCGTTGTACGGGGCTTTGTGTGCCGCGTAGGAGGACACGTCGACAGGTGGGCTTGTTACCCGCCAGTGTTACCTGGAGCGTGAGCGTCGGCGCCGCCGGGGCGGAGAGGTCTCGTACTCCTCCTCCTCTTCCTCCTCCTCGTCCGGTTCGCCCTCCGGTTCGTCCTCTCCGGCGTACTCCGCGTCCTCTTCGTCGTCCGCGTACTCCCCGTCGTCCTCCTCCTCGTCCGCGTACTCGTCTTCTTCCTCGTCCGTTGCGGCGCCGTCGTCCTGGTCGGCGTACTCGCCCTCGTCCTCGTCTTCCCCTTCCTCCTCGTCCTGGTTCTCGTTCTCCTCTTCCTCCAAGGCTTCTTCGTGGGTCCGGACGACCTCGCCGTCGCGGATCTCGCCGCGCCAGCCTTCCGGTTCGTCGGTGGTGAGGGTGGTGTGGCGCAGGAAGTTCTTGAGGTCGAGGCGCAGGCGGCGGCCCTGTGCCCGCCACAGGTTGCCGGTCTTCTCGAACAGCCCGGAGGGGTAGTACTCGACGACGATGACGATGCGGGTCAGTGTCGGAGCCAGCTCGTGGAAGCTGACGCAGCCCCGTGTGGTGCCCTTCGCGCCCTCGGAGGTCCACACGATGCGGTCGTCGGGTATCTGCTCCTGCACGGTGGCTTTCCAGCTCCGCGTCGAGGGCCCCACCTTGACCTTCCAGTCGCTTTCCGTTTCTTCGCCACGGGAGACGTCGCGTACGCCCTTGGCGAATCCGCTGAAGTCCTCGTACTGGGTCCAGAAATCGTAGACGGTGCGCAGGGGGAGGCCGACGTCGAGCGCTTCGACGATGTTGACCACCTTGCCGCCGCTCTTCCGGCCACGGCCCTTGCCGCCGCCGAGGCCCTGGGAGACGGTGTCGGTCACCTTGTCCTTGAGGTTGCCGAGCTTCTGCCCGGCAAAGGCCTTCAAGGGGGAGTCGCCCTGGAGGAGGCGACCGCCGATGCCTGCGACGTCGGAGAGGCTGCCGCCGTTGTCGGCGACATCGTAGAGCTGGTCGGTGAGGTCCGAGAGTTTGTCCGTGACCTTGTCGGCGAGCTGGTCGGCCTGGGCGCCGAGGTACCCGGACGCTTCCTTCAGTAGCTGGTCCAGCCCCGAGGGCCGGGACGAGGAGCGGTCTGAGGTTGCCATGGCCTACCTCCGCGTGGCCGTCTTGCGGGCCGCAGTCTTCTTCGCGGCCGTCTTCCGGGCCGGCGTGCGGCCGGTGGTCTTCTTGGCCGCGGTCTTGGAAGCGGCGGTCTTGGAAGCGGCGCTCTTGCGCCCGGGGCTCTGAGCGGCTGTCTTCTTGCGCGGCGCGCCGCTGCTCTTCTTCGCGGCCGGTTTCGACGGGGCCGCCTTGGGGGCGGAGCTCTTCTTCGCAGGTGCGGACGCGCTCTTCGACGCAGTCCGGCTGTCGGCGGCCTTCTTCGCCGTCACCTTCTTCGCGGTCGTCTTCCGCGCGTTCGCCCTCGTCGCGCTCGCCCTCGTTGCGGTCGTCTTCTTCGCCGCCGTCTTCCGGGCCGGTGCGGAGTCCTTCGCCGGAGCCTTCTTGGCGGGGGCCGCCTTCTTCGCCGGTGCGCGCTTGGCAGCTGCGGTCTTCTTCGCGGGGGCGGCCCTCTTCGCGGGGGCGGGACGCCCTGCGGCCTTCTTGGCGGGCGCGGGGGTCCTGGCGCCCCGGGCGCGGCTCGGGGTGCGGGTCCGGCGCGGCGGGGGAGGTGCTTCTTCTTCCTCTTCCTCTTCCTCTTCCTCCTCAGGCTCCTCCTCCTCTTCATCTTCTTCTGCTTCGTCCTCGGGCTCGGCGCCCTCCTCGTCTTCCTCTTCCTCCTCGTCGTAGCCCTCCGCGTCCTCGCTCTCGTACGGCTCCTCGTCCTCGTCCTCGTAGCCCTCCTCTTCCTGGTCCTGGTCCTCCTCGTCCCGGTCGCGGCCGGCGCCGCTGCGGGACAGTTCCCGGGTGCGTTCGTGGAGGGAGCCTGCGAGTTCGGTTAGCTTGCGGTTGGCCGCCGCGGCCAGTGCCTGGCGGCCGGCGTCGAGGGCTTCGCCGCGCAGTTGCTCACCGAGGTCGGCGAACTGCGGCATCTCCTTGAGCCGGGAGGCGCCTTCCTTGAGCAGTTGCCCCGGTCCGAGTCCGAAGCGGCGCCCGGCGAGATAGGTCGCCATGGTGAACGCCAGGCGGCCCTTCTTCGTGCGGCCGAGTAGGTAACCCCCAGCCAAAGCGGCTCCGAGCGCGATCTTGCTGGTGTCCTCCATGATCATCCCCTACCAGGGCACTGACGGACTGGTTGCTCGCCCGAGGGCGGCGGCTACGACGCTGCGCTCGCCCACCGAGGAGTGGGAGGTCCGGCCAGGGCGGTCCGCGAAAAACTTCTGCCCCTACGGCGAGACTTATACGTGAATATGGTGACATTCTAGGTTCTGTGAGGCGGTCTTCCCAGAGGAGGGATCCATGACCGCAGCGGAATCAGCACGCCCTGGGCGCGCCTCGCCGCACCCCGCCCGTGAGGACGGAGAACGGGAGAGGAAAGCGCCCCGGCGCCCTGCGCCCCGCCGCCGCTCCGGTACGCCAGGCGCGGCTGCGGCGATGCGCGCCGCGGCCGAGCAACTCGCGGAACTCCTGGGCCGCTTCCCCGACTCGGTCTCCTCGCTGAAGCCGGCCGAGGACGGCTGGGAAGCGCAGGTGGAGGTGGTCGAGCTGGAGCGGATCCCGGACACCACCAGCGTGATGGCCAGCTACCGGGTCGCGCTGGACGAGGAGGGCGAGCTGATCTCCTACGAACGTACCCGCCGCTACAGCCGCGGCATGATCGACCGGCAGACCTGAAGGGGGCCGCCGGCGGAAGGAGGCGCCATGACCATGGTGCCGCAGGGCGGCAGCCCCGTCGCGCGGGGGCAAGGGGGCGGCACGGGCAGCCTCTACGACGTCCTGGAGCTCATCCTCGACCGCGGACTGGTCATCGACGTCTTCGTCCGCGTCTCGCTGGTGGGCATCGAAATCCTCAAGATCGACGCACGGATCGTGGTGGCCAGCGTCGACACCTACCTACGCTTCGCCGAGGCCTGCAACCGCCTCGACCTCGAAGCGGGCCGTAAGGCCCCCGCCCAGCTGCCGGACGTCATGGGCAACGTGCTGGAGGGCGGTGCGCGGGGCAAGACCAAGGGAGCCCTCGGCGGGGCCGCCGAGGCCGTGAGTGACGCCCTGACCGGTAAATCGTCCAAGTCCGCGGAGCCGGAAGAAGAAGAGGAAGAGGCCGAGGCCGAGGAGGCACCCCGGCGCCGCCGGCCCGCTGCACGGCGGTCCGTACGGCGGGAGCGGGAGAAGGAGTAAGCGATGCCCCTCTACGTGTACTCGATCACCGCCGAGGACCACCCCCGCCGCCTGGACGGTGTCAGTGGTGTCGGATCCGAACCCACAGCGCTGCGGACGGTCGCCGCCGGTCCCCTGTGCGCGGTGGTCAGCGACATCGCCGAAGAGGTCCGGCCCAAGCGCCGGGACCTCACCGCGCATCAGGAGGTCCAGCAGCGGCTGATGGCCGACGGGGCGGTCCTGCCCCTGCAGTTCGGGTATACCGCCGCCGACGACCTCGCGGTCCGTCAGGCCCTGGAGAGCCACGCCGAGAGCTACCTCAGCACCCTTGAGCGCCTTGAGGGCTGCGCCGAATACCACGTACGCGCATCGCAGACCGACGAGACGCCCCTGCTGCAGCAGATCCTGGATGATCTGCCCGAGGCGAGAGACCTCAACGACCGGATCCGCGGCGGGGACCAGGACCCGCGCCTGCCGCTGGCCCTGGGAGAACTCGTCGCCCGTGAGGTGGAAGCCAGGCAAGAGGCCTTGGCGGCCGACTTCACCGAGGCGCTCGTTCCCTTCTCCCGAGAACACATCGCCCGGCCGCCGTCGGCGAACGATTTCCTCAACCTCTCGCTGCTCGTGCCGGACGGACAGCAGGACAACCTCCGCGCGACAGAGGCCGACCTGGCCCGCGACATCGGCAGCGGCGTCGACCTGAGGTTCTCCGGCCCCCTGCCGCCCTACAGCTTCGTGTGATCCGCAACCACACCAGACCGCACCGCACCGCACCGTCACCCGCACCACCAGGGAGAGGAGGCAGCCGAATGGGACTGCTGACCAGCCTCTTTACGCTGCCCGTCGCTCCGGTACGTGCCGTCACCTGGGTCGCCCAGCGCGTGGTCGACAGGGCCGAAGAGGAGTACTACGACCCGGCACCCATCTGGCGCCGGCTCGCCGAGCTCGAGCAGCAGTTGCTGCAGGGTGAGATCGACGAGGAAACCTTCGACCGCCAGGAGGACGAACTGCTCGACCGGCTGGAAGAGATCCGCGAGTTCCGGCAGCAACTGCCCTGAGAGCACCGGGAGCCATACGTGAGCGAACCCCTGCCGGGCCGACCCGGATCCTTCGCCTCCCGCGCGCCGATGCAGTACGGGCAGAGCTCCTCGTCCAGCCTCGCCGACATCCTCGAACGGGTGCTGGACAAAGGCATCGTGATCGCCGGAGACATCCGCATCAACCTCCTCGACATCGAGCTGTTGACCATCAAACTCCGGATCCTGGTCGCCTCCGTGGACAAGGCCAAGGAAATGGGCATCGACTGGTGGGAGCACGACCCCTCCCTGTCCTCCCGGCACACCGGCAGCCCTCTCGAACAGGAGAACCGCCGCCTGCGCGCCGAGCTGGAAGCCCTGCGCCAGGAGCGGACCGGCGGGCGCGAACCCCTGGAGAGCGCCGAGGAGCCCGGCGGAGCGTCCGGTGGGACGACGTCCGGTGGGACGACGTCGGGTGGGACGAAGCACCGTGGGACGACGTCCGGTGGGACAACCTCGGGTGGGGCGCCACGAGGGCGTCCGCAATGAACACCGAACAGGACACACTCACCTACGTGTATGCCGTCACCCGGCACACGGAGCCGCTGCGCGAGCTCCTCGCTGGCCTGCGGGGCGTGGGCCGGGCCCCCGTCGTGCTGCTGGACGCGGACCCGCTGGACGTTGACCTGCTGGATGCGGATCTACTGGACGCCGGCCCGCTGGACGGCGACCGCGAGGCTGGTCCGGCCACTGCCGCCGGGGCCGGTCCGGCCGCTCCGGCCCCTCTCGCCCTGGTCGTCAGCCCGGTACCGCGCCGGGACTTCGACGAGTCGGCCCTCAAAGACCACTTCGAGGACCTGGAGTGGCTCGAGAACGTCGCCCGCGCCCACCACGAAGTGGTGCAGGCCGTCGCCGGCCGGGAAACGGTCCTGCCACTGCGCATGGCCACCGTCTACCGGGACGATGCCCGGGCCCGTCTGGCCCTGTCCGAACAGCGGTCCGCCTTCGCCAGACGGCTGGCCGAACTCAAGGACCGTACCGAGTACGGCATCAAGGTCTACCTCACTCCCTCGACCCCGCCAACCGCCGACGCACCGCCGGGCAGTGCCGACGGGCCCGGCCCCACCACGCCGGGCAAGGCATACCTGCAACGCCGCAAAGCACAGCATCACGCTCGCGAGACGGTCTACCAGCAGGCGCAGCAGGCATGTGAGGCCATCGAGGCGATCGCCGCGGGCTACACCCCGCACCGAATACGCCACGCTCCCCAGAGTGGAGCACTGACCGGCCCGGGGGAGGAGCGCAGGGAAAACGTCGTCAACGACGCCTACCTCGTGCCCGATGGAGAGGCCACCCGGTTCCGGGCCGAGATCGAGCAGGCCGCCCGGGATTTCCCTCACATCCGCGTCGAAGTGACGGGCCCCTGGGCTCCGTACTCCTTCGCCATGGCACCCGATGAAGCAGCGGCTCCGGCTGGTTCCGAGGGTCAGGGGCAGGGGCCATGACGCCGACAGAGCCGCGCGAGCCGCTGCCCGGCCGCCAGGTCGCGCTGGTCGACCTCCTCGACCGGCTGCTCAGCGGGGGAGTGGTCGTGACGGGCGACATCGTCCTGTCGATCGCGGACATCGATCTCGTCCGCATCTCGCTGCGCGCCCTCATCGTGTCCGCCAGTTCCCAGACGGTCCCCTCCGGGGCGCCGGACCTTGCGGCAGGCCGACGTGGACGGTGACCACCCGCAGGAGCCCCGCCGCGCCCGCACCGACCCGGATCTGGACAACGTGGGCGACACCATGGCGCGGGCGTTCCGGCTGGTCCAGGCGCCCCCCACACCGCGCGACGCCGGAGCGGCCAGTCCCACCCACCGTATCCACGCCGACCCCGACACCGTCGGAGAGGACCTGCTCAAACTCGTCCTCACCATCATCGAGCTCCTGCGCCAGCTCATCGAACGCCAGGCGCTGCGCCGGGTGGACGCCGGCGACCTCACCGACGAACAGGAAGAAGAGCTCGGGGCCACTCTGCTGGCCCTCCACGACAGCCTCGCCGATCTGTGCGCCGAGCACGGCTACTCCCTGGAAGACCTGAACCTCGACCTCGGGCCCCTCGGCACACTGCTGCCGCGCGAGGAATGACACTGCCGGTAGTAGCCATAGTCATAGCAGGTCGCCCTGCGCGCCGCCGTCACCGCCGATGCCCCACAGACGCCGGGGCAACTCGTCACCCAGGTCCAGGGCTCCCTCAAGGCCGATCCGGCCGACATCCGCGCCACTCTCGACCAGTTGCTGGCCGAGCAACTGCTCGTCGCGGAGGGCGTCCACCTTTGCCCCACGGATGCGGGGCGCGAACTCCTTGCCGCCATCGCCGTGGAGACCGTCCCCACCACCAACCGCGTCTGGGGCGGGATACCCGCCGAGGACCTGGCCGCCGCCGGCCGCGTCCTGGCCCTGGTCACCCAGCGCGCCAACGCGGAGCTCGCGGCGCTGACCGCATGACCGCACGACCGCACGGCCGCATGACCGCATGACCGCATGACCGAGGCGATTGTCGGCTGATGGCATTATCTCGGCGTGACCACCGAACTTAAGCAGCCACGTTCCGCGAAGTATGTGCTCTTTGACGTCGACGGAACATTGATCGACGCGGTGGCCAACCAGCGTCGTGTCTGGGAGATGTGGGCGGTGCGTTACGGACTCGACCCTGCCGCGGTCTATCAAGTGGCACTGCGAACGCGCCCTTTGGAGACCTTCGCCGCGGTAGCACCCGAGCGGGACCCGCACGAGTGCCTGGCCGTGCTGCATGAGCTGGAGGACGAGGACGTACGCTCCGGCGTATATGCCGCGTTCGAGGGTGCATCGGAGTTGCTGGCCGGTCTTCCCCCGGGTTGCTGGGCACTGGTGACTTCGAACTACGAGCACCGGGTGCGCGGGCGGTTCGCCAGGACCGGGCTGCCGGTTCCGAAAGTGCTCGTTGATGCCGCAGCCGTCACGGAAGGCAAGCCGTCACCGGTTCCTTACCTGCTGGCCGCCGAACGACTCGGCGCCAGGCCGGAGGATTGCCTCGTCATCGAGGATGCGCCATCTGGAGTCGAGTCCGGGCTGCGGGCGGGCATGACGGTGTGGGGCGTCAACGCCCCGGTCCCCGTTGACGGAGTCCACCGCCACTTCACGAGCCTGCGCGAGGCAGCACCCGACATCCTCGCTTCCTGTCGGGGGTTCCGTGGGTGACTGACACTCCCCGGAGACTTCAAGGGAACCCGCAGGAGGCTCAGCCTTTCTTGACCCTCACACCGTGTCAGGCGGTCAGCTCGGAGACATCATGTTCACCATCGGAGACTTCGCCCGGCACGGCCGCGTCTCAGTACGGATGCTGCGTCACTACGACGCGACCGGCCTGCTGCGTCCGGCCCACGTCGACCCTGTCAGCGGCTACCGGTACTACAGCGCCGCCCAGCTCGCTCGCCTGAACCGGATCATCGCCCTCAAGGACCTCGGATTCGTCCTCCAACAGGTTCGGGACATCGTGGAGGAGAAGGTCAGCGCGGACGAACTGCGCGGCATGCTGAGGTTGCGGCGGGCTGAATTGGAGAGCGCCATGGTTGCCGCAGGAGAACGGCTGGTACAGGTCGAGGCGAGGCTCCGAGCGATCGAGAGCGAGGGGCACATGCCCACGAATGACGTTGTGATCAAGAGCGTTCCCGCCGTCCGGGTGGCGGAGCTGACCGCGACTGCCGCGAGTTTCGAGCCCGAGGAAATCGGCCCGGTCATCGGGCCGCTCTACGACGAGCTGTTCCGGCGCCTGGGCTCGGCAGGTGTCTCCCCCACGGGCCCGGGTGTGGCCTACTACGAGGACGCCGCGGAGGGTGGCGGCAAGATCCGCGTCCACGCCGCCGTCCAGGTCTCCGCCCCGCCCCAGGAGGGTGCCGTCCGCATCCTCCACCTGCCACCCCTGGAGCAGGCGGCGACCATCGTGCACCACGGCTCGATGGACACCATGCTCCCCACGGCCCAGATTCTGGCGCGCTGGATCGACGCCAACGGCTACCAGTTGACCGGATACCCGCGCGAGATCAATCTGGAGTGCCCCGAGGATCGGGACGACTGGGTGACGGAGCTCCAGGCGCCGGTGACTCGGGCCTGACCGATCATCCTCAATCTGACCGACCACGGTCTTGAACACAGGGTTCGGCCAAGTCGCCACGGGGCGAACTGGTCTTGCTCATGTGTGAGACCAAGTTGGTCAAAACATCACGGGCTTGGGGAAGCGCCGGGGTCGGCGCACACGCACGGCCTGCGCGAAGGGGCGGCCCCGGGTTATCCCGGGTGCCGCCCCTTCGCCGCACCGCCCGGCCTGTTACCGGGCGCCGCATCACCGGGTGATCTCGCGGTTGAAGACCGAGCGCGACCACAGGTAGCCGAGCAGGGCGAGTCCCGCGCACCAGGCAAGCGCCAGCCAGGCTTTGTTGCCGATCGGGGTGTCGAGGAGCAGCCCGCGCAGCGTCTCGTTGATCGGGGTGAAGGGCTGGTATTCCGCGAACCAGCGCAGCCCGGTCGGCATGGAGTCGGGAGTGACGATCGCGCTGCCGAGGAAGGGAAGGAAGGTCAGGGGCAGTGGGGCGTTGCTCGCGGCCTCGACGGTTTTGGCGCCCATGCCCATCGCGGCGGACAGCCAGGCCAGACCGAAGGCCAGGAAGAGGAGCAGGCCGAGGGCGGCGACCCACTCGAGGGGCGAGGCGTGGGGGCGGAAGCCGATGGCGAGGGAGACGCCGGTGACCAGGACGAGTACAGCGGAGACCTGGATGACGCTGCCCAGGACGTGGCCGGTCAGGACGGAGCTCCGGGAGATCGACATCGTGCGGAAGCGGTTGATGATGCCTTCCGTCATGTCGGTGCAGACGGACACGGCCGTCGCGACGGCCCCCGAGGTCGCGGACATCAAGATGATGCCGGGTACCACGTAGTTGATGTAGTCGCCGCGGTCGGTGCCCGTACCGATACCGGTGCCGATCGCGCCGCCGAAGACGTACACGAACAGCAACAGCATCAGGATCGGCATCACGACGATCGAGATCGTCATCGACGGGTAGCGCTTCATGTGGATGAGGTTGCGGCGCAGCATCGTCATCGCGTCGCGCAGTGCGTACGAACGTGTGGGGTTGGCGGCCTTGGGCGAGGTGAGGGTGACGGTGCTCATCGGTTCGACTCCTGGTGAGAGGCGGGGACGGTGTGGCTGTTCTGGCGGCCGGTGAGGGTGAGGAAGACGTCGTCGAGGTCGGGAGTGTGCACGGTGAGCGATTCGGCCTGTACGCCGCTGTTGTCGAGGACGTCCAGGACGGCGCGGAGATTGGCGAGGGAACCGTCGCTGGGGATCTGAAGGGTGAGTGACGCGTTGTCACGGGTGGCGATGCCGAAGACCCCGGCCGCGGTGGCGAGGTCGGCCTCGTTGGGGAACTGGACCCGGACGTGCCCGCCGGGGATCAGCCGCTTCAGCTCCTCGGCGGTGCCTTCGGCGACGAGCCTGCCGTGATCGAGCACTGCGATGCGGTCGGCCAGATGGTCGGCCTCGTCCAGGTACTGCGTGGTGAGGAAGATCGTCACGCCTTGCTCCGTGACCAGATTCCGGATGAGCTCCCACATGACGCGGCGGCTGCGCGGGTCGAGGCCGGTGGTCGGCTCGTCGAGGAAGATGATCCGTGGCCGACCGACCAGCGTCATGGCCAGGTCGAGCTTGCGGCGCATGCCGCCGGAGAAGGTGGCGACGTTCTTGCGGGCGGCCTCGGTCAACTCGAAGCGCTCCAGGAGCTCGGCGGCGCGCCGGCGTCCTTCGCCGCGGCTCAGATGGTGCAGGTCGGCCATGAGGAGCAGGTTCTCCTCGGCGGTGAGCAGCCCGTCGACGGCTGCGAACTGACCGGTGACGCCAATCTGGCGCCGGACGCCGTCGGGGTTCTCGGCGAGCTCGTGGCCGCCGACCTGGGCCTGACCCGCGTCCGCGGTGATCAGCGTGGAGAGGATCTCCACGGTGGTCGTCTTGCCGGCGCCGTTCGGGCCGAGCAGGGCGAAGATCGTGCCCTCCGGTATCCGCAGGTCAATGCCGTCGAGGACCACCTTCTCGCCGTACGACTTGCGCAGTCCGACGGCGGAGATCGCGGCCGGACGGTGGCGGCGGGGGGCGGCGGCGTCGGACTGCGCAAGTCGTACGGCGAGAAGGTGGTCCTCGACGGCATTGACCTGCGGATACC
>NZ_JBJHPC010000381.1:0-7086 GCF_045257485.1 Streptomyces sp. YS-3
GGCTGGCGCCACCCCGGCGGGCAGCACTGCCCTGCGGCGCGCACAACAGTGACCTGGATCACGATGCACGTCCGCCCGCCGTCATCCCCTCCCGTGTACCCTCGGCGCTTCGAGACCCGCATTAGTCAAGTTTGAGGAATGCGCCATCGCCGAGCACAGGCTTCCCGCGCCCGAGCCCACACCCTCCGAGATCGACGAACCCGCCGCTGTCACGTCACCTCGCGGACGGGCTCCGCGTACCCCCGCCGCCTCAACCGGATCACGGCCGCCACCGATGTCCGCATTTGGAATGCAGGGCGGCCCCGTCCCGACCTATGACGCGACCACGGCCCTTTCCCGTGGATTCATCGCCTTTCCCGTGCACGAAAAAGCGTCACCGGCATTCAAGGGAAACGACGGAACGCATGACACGAAGTGCGGTCAGCCGTAAGGACATAGACGCAACAAGTAAGTCAAGACTTACCTTTAGGGAACTTTGGCCGTATGGTGCGGCTCGAATCGAAGGAGCCCCTGGTTGTCCGACATAAATGATTCTGCCGTGCGTGCGGTTGCAGCGGTGAAAGCGGTTGAATCGGAGCAAGGTTATGTGTCCTCGTTGTATGAGCTGCTCAACGAGCGGCTTTCCGAGGCGCGAGCGAACCGGGCGAGTGTGCTGAAGGCCCCGGCGGACGGCGCCGGCGAGGCGTACGAGAGAGAGATCGCCGCCGACCGCCTGACCAAGGAGATCGGCCGACTGGAAGGCGCCGAGAAGGGGTTGGTCTTCGGGCGCATCGACTGGACGGACGGCACGGCCCTGCGCATCGGGCGGATCGGACTGCACACGGAGGAGGACGAACTGCCGCTGCTCGTGGACTGGCGCGCGAACGCGGCGCGGCCCTTCTACGAGGCGACACCGGTCCACCCGATGGGTCTGCGGCGGCGCCGGCACCTGCGCCTGGAGGAGCGCACGGTCGTCTCGGTGAGCGACGAGCTGCTCGACGGGACCGCCCCGACCGGCGAAGACGTCGTGGGGGACGGCCCGTTGATCGAGGCCCTGTCGGCACGGCGTACGGGCAGGATGCACGCAGCCGTCGCGACGCTGCAGGCCGAGCAGGACGAGATCGTCCGCTCCGCCCACCGCGGGGTGACCGTGGTGCAGGGCGGGCCCGGTACCGGCAAGACGGTGGTCGCCCTGCACCGGGCGGCCTACGTCCTGTACGCGTTCCCGCGCGCCGCGGAGGAAGGCGTCCTCGTGGTGGGCCCCAACGCCCGTTTCCTCGACTACATCTCCCAGGTCCTTCCCTCGCTCGGGGAGAACGACGTCGATCTGGCGACCTGTCAGGAACTGGCCGGAGTGTCCCCGGACGCGGTGGAAGCGTTCGACACGGCGCGCCTCAAGGGCGGCCCGGACCTCGCCGACGCCCTGGCCGGCCTGCTGCGAGACCACCAGGCCCCCGCCGGCGACTTCACCGTCCGGGTCGGGCAGGAATTGGTCCACCTGTCCGAGAAAGAGGTCGCCACTGCACGCGCCGCCGCCCTGGCGGCCACATCCGGCCACAACCCCGCGCGCCAGGCGTTCAAGGAACTCCTGGTCGACGCCGTCACCGACGCGATGCAACGGGACATGGGCGACCTCCTGGAGCAGATCGACGCCGATGCCGAGCGGCTGACGGGCCTGAACCTCGACCGGTTCACGGGGGTCGCCGAGCGCCGTGCCGAGGGCGCCGCCGACCCGGGTCCGGTCCACGAGCTGGACCTGGACGCCATCGGGGCCGATCTCCTCGACGACGCCGGTGTCGACCGGGCGGTCGAGGCGCTGTGGCCGAGGCTGGTACCCGGCGACCTCGTGAAGGCACTGCTGACGGATGCCGACACCCTGGCCGAGCGCCTGCCGTCCCTGACTCCGCGGGAGCGGTCCCTTCTCCTACGTGCTCCGGACGCCCCGTGGACCGATGCGGACGTGCCGTTGCTGGACGAGGCGGCGAGCCTGGTCGACGGCCCGCCCGAGCGGACGTACGGGCACGTCGTCGTCGACGAGGCGCAGGAACTGACCGCCATGCAGTGGCGGATGATCGTCCGCCGCTGCCCGGCGAGGGCGATGACGCTGGTGGGTGACTTCGCCCAGTCGGGCCCGGCCACGACGGCACGCGACTGGAAGGAAGCCCTGAGCCCGCATGTCGGGGGGCGGTTCAGACTGCACGATCTGACGGTCAGTTACCGCACCACGCAGGAGATCCTGGAGAACGTCCGGGACCTCCTCGCGCGGATCGCTCCGGACCAGCGGCCCACACGGTCACTGCGCAGCGGTCAGAGCCCGCGCACCGTGACCGCACATGGGGACGGGTTGGTCACCGCCGTCGTGGAGGAACTGCGCGCCCAGAGCACCGCGCAGCCGGACGAACTCCTCGCAGTGATCTGCGCGGACGCCCGGGTGAGCCAGTTGACGGCTCACGGCATCGCCGATCACGCACGCATCGTGCCCGCGTCCGAAGCACGTGGCCTGGAGTTCGACGGGGTCGTCGTCCTGAACCCCGAGGAGATCATCGCGGCTCGCCCCGGCGGGGAGAGGGACCTGTACGTGGCCCTGACCCGGGCCACCAAGCGCCTGTGCACCATCACCACCCAGCCCGCATGATGGCGCGGGCGCCCGCGTGGTCGCCGCGGGCGCACAAGTACCCCGACGCGCCGTCGAGCGCCGGTCAGTCGATGCCTTCGACGATGCGGAAGTCGCGCTCGACGGCGTCGGAAAGGACGTCCAGCGCCTCCTGGTAGGCCACGCTCTCGCGTGCCGCGACCGCCTGTTCAAAGGAGTCGAATTCGATCAGGATGGTGCGCTCGGCGATTCCGGCGTCGTGGGCGACGACCCGACCGCCGATGGCGAGCCTCCGCCCGCCCCCGGCCTGGACGGCCGGACCGGCCAGTTTGTTGTAGGCGGCCAGCTTCTCGGGGTCGAAAATGGTGCGGTAGACGCTGACCCAGTAGCCCTTGGCCATGGAAACCTCCTGTGTTCGGACAAGCACGCCAGGCTTCGAGTCGACACTCGGGTTGATCGGCCGCGGCGACGGATCACCGGGCATTTCAGAGGACGGTTCGCAAGGGGCTGGCTGATTATGGTGGGCTGTTGAAATTGGACGATGTCTCAGTTGATTGGACGATGTCTCAGTTGGTGATGGAGCCCTGCCTACAACTCGTCTCGGCGTGAAGTTGGAAAGGGCTCACTGCGCCGGGAACGGGGCACCCCAGGGCTCTTCCTCCAGGAGGAGCCCGTTGGCCAGGTAGCTGATGGTTCGGTACCAGCCGGCCAGCACGAGGAACTCCAGAAGTTGGGCGTCTTCGTAGTGGATGTCCAGAGAATCCCAGGCGGGTTGCGAGAGTCGTGCTGTGTCGTGCAGTTCGTCGACGGCGTTGAGCAGTGCCGCATGACGAGGCAGCCACGTGGTGGTGGCCGCGACATCGATGTCGATGGTGGCCCGAAGCTGTTCCTGGCTCAGTCCGGCCTGCTGAGCGAGGGTCGCGGCGTGTGCCCCCCATTCGTAGGCACAGCCGGTGCGTGCGGTTACCCGGGCGATGATGATCTCGCGGTCGATGGCGGGAAGAAGTCCGTGGCCCAGCAGGCCGGCCCCCAGGGCGAACATGCGTGAGGCCAGGTCCGGGTTGCGGTGCAGTACCCGGAACAGGGTGAGTGGCTCGTGTGTCACGCCGGGAGGCATCCATCGGCGCAGTGCCTGGCCGATGGGCGCGGGATAGGGCGGGGTGAGCGGTTCGATGCGCGGCATGGGCACCTCCTGCTTCGATTTTCGAATCACTATGGTGCTTCGAAACCCGAAGCGCAAGGAGTGGGCCTGGAAGCCACAACGCCTCGGCCGGATTCAGCGGTACGAGTGTCCTGTTCAGGGCGCCCGGCTATTGGCTGCACTCGATCCGCTCGGGCGGCGCTGGGCGCCGGGCATCCTGCGGGAGGTGAGCCACGCCCCGGCAGGCGCCCGGGAGTTGCTGCGCCGCTGTGAACGCATGGCATCGAGCGTGCTCAGCACCCGGTCGTCGAGCGTGCTCAGCACCCGGCTGGTCAAGGCGAGCGCGCCGTCGACCCGGGCCGCGCGGGCGTCAGTCGGCAGAACCCCTCTCGGGTGTCCCCTCGCCCACGGCGTCGGGATGCGAGGTGCCGTCGGCGGGCCTCTCGCTGTCGTGGTGCGCCGGTTGCGGGTCGAGCATCGCCGCCCATCGTTGCGACCACTGGGCGAGGGGGTCGAGTGCGAGGGAGGCGTCCCGCCCCAGTGGAGTGAGCTCGTACCGGCTGTCTGGGAGTTGGCGAACCACGTGGGCATCCAGCAGTTCGGTCAGGCGCTGCCGCATCACGCTGGAGGACATGTCGTCGCACTGCTTCTGCAGGGGGCGGAACCCAAGGGGGCCCGCGCGCAGCTCCCAAACGATGCGCAGGCTCCACCGCCGTCCGAACAGGTCGAGTGCGGCCATGAGGGGGCGACCGGTGGTCGAACCGCGAACTGGCTTGCCGGGTTTTGGGGTTGACATGGCGTGGAGTCCAGCCTCCAAGGTTGATGCTTCGGATTCCGAAACGCTACCATCGGCCATCGCTTCGGAAAACGAAACGATGTGGGCCGTCGTGGCAACCACCCACGCGCGTCGCCCCGCACCGTGTGCTGCGGAATCCCGCGACGTGCTGCGGAATCCCGCGATCACCGTCACCCACTCGGAGATCTCGGAGATGGAGAGCAGATGGCCACGACACAGTTTCCTTCGGCTGCGGGACAGGCCGCCGTCGCCGCCGCCCTGGCCGAGGACGCCTCGGGGAACGACATCACCACCACGTGGAGTGTTCCCGAGGACCTGGCGGCCACGGCCGAAGTCCGCACCCGGCAGAGCGGCATCGCCGCCGGCCTCCCCGTGGTCGCCGAGGTCTTCGCGCAGGTCGATCCCGAGGTCGAGATCGAGGCGAGCGTCGCCGACGGCGCCCGGCTGACCGACGGCGACGTCCTGCTGCGCCTGTCCGGTCCGGCGCGCAGCCTGATCACCGGCGAGCGCACGGCGCTGAACTTCCTGCAGCGCCTGTGCGGCATCGCGACACTGACCGACCGCTACGTCCAGGCCGTGGCCGCGACCAAGGCCCGCATTCTGGACACCCGCAAGACGGCACCGGGCCTGCGTGCCCTCGACAAGTACGCGGTGACCGTCGGCGGTGGCCACAACCACCGGCTCGACCTCGCGGCGATGGTCCTGCTCAAGGAGAACCACATCGCCGCGGCGGGCGGGGTGACCGCGGCGATCGAGGCGGTCCGCCGCGGGATGGCGCGTACCGGGCGGACGGTGGAGGTCGATGTCGAGGTGCAGACCGTGGCAGAAGCTGCTGAGGCGCTCGATGCCGGGGCTCGCTGGATCATGCTCGACAACATGCCGTTGGCCGACCTCGATCGGGTGGTGAAGATCCGGGCCGGACGGGCCGACGCTCACCGCATCCTGCTGGAGGCCTCGGGCACCGTCCGCCTGGACGGTGTCCGCGCCATCGCCGAAACGGGCGTCGACCTCATCTCGGTCGGAGCGTTGACACACAGCGCGCCCGCACTCGACCTGACGATGCTGCTGACCACCGGCCCGGTGCCATGCCCGAGGTAGCGGTCGTCGACGCGTGTCAACGACAGGGCAGGGGTGGCAGCGCGACCGCCGTTCTGGATGACGCGCCGCTCACCGACGAGGAACGATGTCGTGTTCCCACGGAGTTGGGGACGTCACACGCCGTCTTCCTCCGCGCGAACGGAGCCGAGCGCGCCCATCCGTCGTACACGCTCCGGTTCTTCACCGCCGCAGGCGAACTGCCCGCCTGCGGCCACGGCACCGTCGCCGCCCTCGCGCTGCTCGCCGAACGTGAAGGCGGCGACGACTACCGTGCCGTCCTGCGGACGACCCACCGCAGCTTCGACGGCCGGGCCACCCGAAACGGTGACAGCTGGACAGCATCGTTCGATCCAGGACCGGTCAGCCTGAGTGACGCCCAAGGGGCCGAACTGGAGGTGATCGCACACGGCCTCGGGCTTCCCCAGGACGCAGTCGCCGGGGACGCGTGCGTGGCGTCGAACGGGCGGCCGAGGCTTCTGCTGCCCGTCCGGTCCCGCGCCGTGCTGGGAGAACTCACCCCGGACTTCCCCCTGCTGCGCGCAGCCTGCGACCGCCACGGGCTGCTGGGCTGCTACGTCTACTCGCTCCCGGACCGGCACGGCCGGGCGGCAGCCCGGATGTTCGCGCCTTCGATCGGAGTCCCCGAGGACATCGCCAACGCCAACAGCACGGCCTGCCTGGCCGCGCACGCGGCCGGATCCGGTACGGACCGCCTCATCGTCGACATGGGCGACCACCTCGGCTGGCCGTCGACCATCGCAACAACCGTTCACCACGACGGCGTGGAACACCGAATCCGGGTCGGCGGCCAAGCGACGATCACGCGAACGGTCGTGCGCTGAGGCCTGCGGTACTCAGGGCCGGTCAGGCTGCGTGCCGAGCAGAGCCACCCCACCCGAACCTGGTCGCGCCGCGCGGCACCGGCCGACAGCCCGAACCCCTCCCCCGCGCCCCGGAGCCATGGAGTCAGGGCTCCGCCTACGTAAGGAAGGCAGACTTACACACCAACGTCCTACGTCCTCGGCGGCACCCACGAGCTCGGTGCCGCCATCCCGCCTGCCCTGAACTCGTAGGACGGGAGGTCGTCGCCGGGTCCGCCCGCTGCCGACGGCAAAACGCCGCCGGGGATGTCACTGGGAAGGTCGGGCAGGTCGGGAAGGTCCGGCACCTCCGGCAGCCCGCTGGGCAGCTCACTGGGGAAACCGCTCGGCAACTCCGTGGGAAGTCCTGATGGAAGGGTGGTCGGAAGAGCTGTGGGAAGAGTCGACGGAAGGTCCGTGGGGAGCTCCGATGGCAACCCGCTCGGCAGGCTCAGCGACGGAGTCGGGACCGGTGTCGGGGTCGCGGTGCTCGTCGGGCTCTTGGACGGTTTGTCGTCGGCCCCGTCGCCGCTGCCGTTCACCACGAGCACGATGGCGACGAGCGCCGCCGCGGCCACCACGACAGCGAGCAGTATGAAAATACCCCGGCGACCGCCCC